>JACCVE010000062.1 GCA_013698285.1 Chloroflexia bacterium
ATGCCACTCGCCGGTCGATCCGCCTCGGCGAGCGGCAGGCCGCCCCCCGGGTCTCGGACCTGGCGGGTGTGCTGGCCTCCACCAGTGGCAAGATCGAGTTGGAGACGATGGGCGAGGTCCAGGAGGACCAAGTCGTCGAGAAGCTGCTCAAGACGGCGGTGGTGACCGTTTTCAACCGCCACTTCTCGGCCCGGCAATTCGATCGACTGGTCCTGGCCTTCGACAACGGTCTCAACGTCGAGAGCTCGGACATGATGCCGGCGATGGACTATGTCCACCAGCTCAGCCACCTGGACGGGATGGGCGACGCGGTCTCCAGCCTCGGCGTGGGCGGCAACCCGGCGGCGGTGGCCAGCGCGGTCGAGTTCGTCCTGGAAGGCCTGCACCTACACCGCCGCCTGAACAAGGACGAGAACGCCGGCTCGGCCCGGTTCCACCGCTAGGGAAGCCCCGACCGCGACCGGGCAGCCCGGGCTCGCGCACCACGTCCGGTGGTGGAGAACCTCGGTGGGGAGGGATCGGAGCCAACCGTGCGACATCGCGCGATACCCGCCTACCCATTCGGCGGGGTCGCCGGGTCGCGTGGGCACGGTACGGTTCCCGGCACGGGGCCCGATGACGAGCCGGCGGCCGGATGGCTCCGATCGGTGGTTCCTACATCCGGAGACGATCACACCATACCGGTCCGGCCCGAACGCGGGACCCGGCCTGGTCGCACGGGAAGGGATGCCCACATGATGAGCCATCGCCACGGCGCCCGGTACTCGCGCTGGGACGGCACACAGCAGCTCGACACCCTCGATGCGGACGAGTTGATGAGCGCCCTCTCCGACGACCTGATGCAGAGTGGCAATCTCGACCTGGCGCTGCAACGCCTGTTCCGGTGGGGATTCGACCGCGAGGACGGGCAGAAGATGCCCGGTCTGCGGGACATGATGCAGCGCCTGAAGGAACGGCGCCAGGAGCAGCTCGACCGCTACGACCTCGGGTCGATCCTCGACGATGTCAAGGCGAAGCTCCAGGAGGTGCTCGACACCGAGCGACAGGGGATCGAGCGGCGCCTGTCGGAGGGTCGAGAGCGGTTGGGCGAGCAGGGCCTCGCGACCGACCCCGACCGGGAGGGGCATGAGGGGCGCTCTCCGTCCGCGGCAGATCAGGGGGCCGGTGCGGGATCTCCGGCGACGGGCGGGGAGCCCGGGCCGGCCGGTGAGGCGGGCAGCCCGGGCGGCGACGGCGCCGGCGGTGGGGACTATGACGCCGGCCTGCACCGCCTGCTCGAGCAGATGGCCGCCAAGAAGCTCGACCAGCTCGCCAAGGTGCCGGAGGACCCGGCCGGGGCGATCCAGGCCCTGCAGGACTACGAATTCATGACCCCGGAGGCGCACCGGCAGTTCCAGGAACTGCTGGCGATGCTCCAGCAGCAGGTTCTCCAATCCAGCTTCCAGGGCATGCAGCAGGCCCTCGGCCAGACCACGCCCGAGGACGTCGCCGAGATGCGGCAGATGCTCAACGACCTGAACGAGATGCTGGAGGCCAAACAGCGCGGCCAGGACACCAACTTCGACCAGTTCATGCACAAGCATGGGCACCACTTCGGCAACGATGTCCAGTCCCTCGACGACCTGGTCGAGCGGATGGGCCGCCAGATGCAGGCGATGCAGCAACTGATGCAGAGCATGAGCCCGGAGCAGCGCTCGCAACTGGAAGGGATGATGCAGGCGATCATCCAGGACCCGGGTCTGCAGGAACAGATGTCACGTCTGGGGGAGAACCTGGGCCAGGCGATGCCGCCGGGCGACTGGCGGCGGCGCTTCCAGTTCTCGGGCGACCAGTCGATGACGCTGTCCGAGGCGATGCGGACCCTGGACCGGCTGAACGACTTCGACGACCTGGAGCGCCAACTGCGCGATGTCCAGGACTGGACCGACCTCGCGGCGCTCGATGACGACAAGGTGCGGGACCTCCTCGGTGAGGAGGAGGTCGAGCAGATGGGCCAGCTCCAGCGGCTCGCCAAGATGCTGGAAGACGCTGGCTATGTGAAGCAGACCCGCAACGGGTATGAACTCACCCCGCGCGGGGTGCGGAAGATCGGCGAGAAGGCGCTGAGCGACATTTTCCAGGACATGCAGAAGGACCGCCTGGGCCAGCATGACCTACGTGACCGGGGCGGGGCGGGCGAGAGGACGGACGTCACCAAGGAGTACGAGTTCGGCGACCCATTCCTCCTCGACCTGCCGAAGACGGTGATGAACGCGGTCCAGCGCGGCGGTGCCGGGGCGCCGGTCCGCCTCGACCCGCGCGATTTCGAGGTCTACCAGACGGAGTACTCGACCCGCTCGGCGACGGTGCTGATGGTCGACATGAGCCGATCGATGCTCTACAACGGCTGCTTCGACGCGGCCAAGCGGGTGGCCCTGGCCCTGGACTCGTTGATCCGCTCCAAGTACCCCCGGGACGACCTGAGCATCCTCGGCTTCTCGTCGCTGGCCCGGGAGTTGAAGCCGGTCGACCTGCCGACGCTGGACTGGAACGAATACAACTATGGAACCAACATGCAGCACGGGTTCCAGTTGGCCCGGCAGATCCTGAACCGGCACAAGGGGGCGAACCGCCAGATCATCGTGATCACCGACGGGGAGCCGACCGCCCACTTCGGGCCGGGCGGCAACGTCCAGTTTGCCTACCCGCCGACGCCGAGGACCTTCCAGGAGACGTTGAAGGAAGTGGTCCGCTGCACCCGGGACCAGATCACGATCAACACCTTCATGCTGGAGCGGTCACCGTACATGGTCGAGTTCATCAACGATCTGATGCGGATCAACGGCGGGCGGGTCTTCGTCGCCACGCCGGACCGGCTCGGGGAATACATCCTGGTCGACTACGTCGCCAACAAGAAGAAGTGGGTGGGCTGACCGGATCACCGGGCCGGCCCACTCGCCACCCCGACGGATGTCCCGACCCGACCGCCCGAGCGGCCCCGGCCGATCGTGACCAACGGTTGGTGTCCGTGCGTTGAGCCCGGCGCCCCCGTGCCCGACACTGGAGACATCAGGCCGGGGGTAGGGTTCGGGAGATCGTCCGAGCGCGAGACATGGGGTGCGAGGATGACGAATGTTTTCGCGGTGGTGGGTGAGCACCGGCTGGTCCGGGGCCGGCTGTTGCTCAGGGGCGACGATGGCCAGTATTACGCCTATGCCGAGGGGCAGCGGAAGATGGTCCCGGTTCGGCCGAGCGCCGACTGGGTCCTGGACGGCGAGCGGGAGGCGGGCGAGGCGACCCGGCACAACGACCCCCGGATGAGCGTCTCCCGCCACGCCTGAACCGCTCTCGGCACACGAACGTCAGGGTAGGGACCGGGGGCGTCCCACGCGCTGATCCGGTGCGATCCAGACGGGCCAGATCGAGGCGACGGCGACCACGGGCGTGATCCGCGGTCGCCGTCCGGTTATTCCGCGATGGCCATTCCCCTCGCGATCCGCCCCCGATCAGGACAGTCTCGCGGCCGTCATTTGACCGCCCCGGCCGTCAGGCCCCGGACGATATAGCGCTCCAGGAAGATGCCCACCAGGGTCAAGGGGAGGATGGCGGCGGTGGCAACCGCGGCCATCGCCCACCACTTGGCTCCCTGAGAACTGACCTGGGCGGCGACCATCCAGGGCAAGGTCACCGCATGGCTGGCGGCCAGCACGGTGGCGAAGAAGTATTCGTTCCAAGCGAGGATCAGGGAGAGGATGAACGCGGCGACCATCCCCGGGGCGGCGATGGGGACCACGATCCGGCTGAAGGCGCCGAACAGGCTGGCCCCATCGACCAGCGCGGCTTGCTCCAACTCGATCGGGATCGAGGCGAACTGGTCGCGCATGATCCAGATCACGATCGGTAGGTTGATCACGGTATAGAGCAGGACCAGTCCGGTCCGGGTATCGAGCAAGTTCAGTTCGTTATAGAGGATCAGGATGGGCATCGCCACGGCGACGGGCGGCAGGATGAGCTGGGAGAGGAACCAGAAGGAGATGTCACGGTTGCGCCAGGGACCGAACTTGTAGGAGAACCGCGTCAGACCATAGCCCGCCAGGGACCCGAGGACCACGGCGAGCCCCGCCGAGGACAGGGCGACGACCAGGCTATTGCGGGCGTTGCGGAAGAAGATTTCCCGGTTGTCGCCCTTCAGGACCGCGTCCCAGCCGATCGAGGACGGCTCGAACTGGGTCCAGGGGATGTATTGGGGGCCGCGCAGGACGGCGACCTGGTCCTTGAACGAGGTGCTGAAGGTCCAATAGATCGGGAAGAGGCAGA
>JACCVE010000065.1 GCA_013698285.1 Chloroflexia bacterium
CCAGTCAGCCCGGCCGGGACGGTCGAGTATCCTTGGGACATGAGCGTTGCCCCGGACCCACCCCTCGATCCGTCTCGCCCGCCGGGCCTCCCTCGCCCGCGGATCACGCGCTGCGCCCCCGCCGGGACTGCCCGGTGAGTCAGTCCGCCGGACGCCCCGCCCCGCCGGGCGGCGGACCAGGATCGGTTGGTCCCGGCGCGCAACCCGGCGGGCGACCGCCGAACCCGCCCGGGGGGAGCCGGGCCCTCCGCCGCGCGCTCGGCTACCTGCGCCACTATCCCTTCGACGCCACTGGGGCCCTGGTCGCCACGCTCCTGGTGTCGGTCGCCAATCTCGCCTCGCCGCAGCTCATCCGGTGGGCGATCGACTCCGGCATCGACGACCGAGACCGGCGGGTGATGCTGCTGGCCGTCGTCGGCCTGTTCGGTGTGGCCGTCGCCCGGGGCCTCTTCAGCTTCCTCCAGACCTTCCTGGCCGAGCGCGCTTCCCAGGGCATCGCCTACGACCTCCGGGACGCCCTCTTCACGCGCGTCGAACGGCTCAGCTTCTCGTACTTCGACACGGTCCAGACCGGCCAGCTCCTGACCCGGCTGACGAGCGACGTCGAGCAGATCCGGGGCTTCGTCGGCTCTGGCTTCGTCCAGCTCCTCGCCGCCGTGGTGATGTTCTTCGGTACGGTCGTATTCCTCTTCGAGCTGAACTGGCGCCTGGCGATCGCGACGCTGGTTGTCGTCCCGGCCATCTTCTTCGTCCTGATCCGCTTCGTCCGGGCCATCGGCCCCATGTTCGGGCGCATCCAGGGCATCGTCGGCGAATTGAACACGACCCTGCAGGAGTCCCTGACCGGGATGCGGACCGTCCGGGCCTACAGCCAGGAACGAGCCGAGGTGGCCCGCTACCGCGCCGTCAACGACCGCCTGCTCGACGCCAACATGGTCGCCGTCCAGACCTTCTCGACCAACTTCCCGCTCGTTTTCCTGCTGGCCAACTTGGGCACCCTGGTCGTGATCGGCTTCGGTGGTTGGGAGGTGATCGGCGGCCGCCTCAGCCTTGGCGAGTTGGTCGCCTTCAATAGCTACCTGGCCTTCCTGTTGTTTCCCATCTTGACCATCGGGTTTCAGGCCGCCGGCATCCCCCGGGCCGGGGCATCGGCGGTGCGCGTCTTCGAACTGCTGGATGAACAGGTCACCGTCGCCGATCGGCCCGGCGCCAAGCCGCTTGTCGAGTCGGCAGGTCAGGTAACCTTCCGCGATGTCCGGTTCCGGTATCCTGGCAGCGCCACCGAGACCCTGAGCGGCATCGACCTCGAGGTCGAACCGGGCCAGACCGTGGCCATCCTCGGCACCACCGGCTCGGGCAAGAGCACCCTGGTCAACTTGCTCCCGCGCTTCTACGACGTCACCGGCGGCGCCGTCCTGCTCGACGGGGTCGACATCCGGGACGTCACCCTGGATAGCCTCCGCTCCCGGATCGCGATCGTGATGCAGGACACCCTGCTCTTCAGCGGCACGGTCGCCGAGAACATCGCCTACGGCCGGCCGGAGGCGAGCTCCGCCGAGGTCGAGGCGGCCGCCCGGGCGGCCCAGGCCCACGACTTCATCACCTCGTTGCCGGACGGCTACGCCACCGTCGTCGGCGAGCGCGGCGTCGGCCTCTCTGGTGGCCAGCGGCAGCGCATCGCGATCGCCCGGGCCCTGCTGGTCGACCGCGCGATCCTGATCCTCGACGACAGCACCTCGGCCGTCGACGCCACGACGGAGGAGGCGATCCAGACCGCCATGGACACCCTGATGCGGGACCGGCGGCGGACCGCCTTCGTCATCGCCCAGCGGATCAGCACCGTCCGCGACGCCGACCTGATCATCGTCCTCGACGAGGGTAAGGTCGCCGCCAGCGGCACACACGAAACGCTCCAGGCCGAGAGCGACCTCTACAACGACATCCTCGGCTCCCAACTGGTGGCGGACCGGGAGCCGGAGACGGCGGGGGTCGGCGCGTGAGCGGATGCATCACCCCCGGCAGCATCACCGGGGCGGGACACGGGGGACGGCGATGAGCCAGGTCATCGAGCAGTTGGCCGGGGCGTCCACCGAGCGGGCCGGCAACCGGGGCGAGATCGCCCGCCGCCTGCTGGCCGAGTTGACCCCGTTCCGGAAGGACCTCGCCGGCGCCTTCGGCCTGATCGTCTTCAACGCCGCGACCCAGGCGGTCGGGCCGCTGCTGATCGGCCTCGCCATCGACCGCGAGATCGGCCGCGGCGACCGCCGTGGCCTGGCGATCATCATCGTGATCCTGGTCGTGATCTACGTCGCCGGGATGTTCGCCACCCGGGCCCAAGTCCGCCAGGTGGGCGGCATCGGCCAGGAGATCCTGGCCTCGCTGCGGCAGCGGCTGTTCGACCATTTCCACCGCCTGCCGACCCGCTTCTTCGACCGCCGCCCGGTGGGCGACCTGATGAGCCGGGTCACCAGCGACGTCGATACCCTGAACCAGTTCCTCTCCCAGGGCGTGACCCAACTGCTCGGCTCGTTCTTCAGCCTGATCGGCATCATCATCGCGATGCTCCTGGTGAACTGGCGGCTGGCTCTGGCCTGCTACCTGATCATCCCCCTGATGTTGCTGACGACCACCGCCTTCGCCCGCCGGGCCCGCCAGGCTTTCCGCCGGGCCCGGGAGACCACGGGCGACATCACCGCTGGTATCCAGGAGGAGATCAGCGGCATCCGGGAGGCCCAGGCCTTCAACCGGACCGAGCAGAACATCGCCCGCTTCCGGACCCGCAACGCCGCCAACCGGGCCGCCAACGTCTCCGCCGTCGGGATCACCTCCGGCTTCGCCCCGGCGATGGATGTCCTCAGTACCCTAGCCACCGCGATCGTGATCGGCTACGGCGGGCTGTTGGTCTTCGACGATCGACTGACGGTCGGCCTGTTGACCGCGTTCCTGATCTACGTCCAGCAATTCTTCCGCCCGATCCAGCTCGCCTCGCAGGTCTACACCCAGGCCCAAGCCTCGCTCGCGGCCTCGGAGCGCATCTACGGCATCCTCGACGAACCGGGTGAGGTGGCCGACCGGCCCGGCGCGGTCGCGATCGATCCCGCCGAGATCCGGGGCGAGATCACCTTCGACGGCGTCACCTTCGGGTACGAGTCCGATCGCCCCGTCCTCCACGACCTCACCTTCACGATCGGAGCCGGCGAGACCGTGGCCCTGGTCGGCACCACCGGCGCCGGCAAGACCACGATCGCCAACCTGGTCCCCCGCTTCTACGACCCCGATGCCGGTCGGGTCCTGCTCGACGGTCGGGACATCCGCGACCTGACCCGGGCCTCCCTCCGCCGCCCGATCGCGATCGTCCTCCAGGAACCGTTCCTTTTCTCCGGCACCGTCGCCGCCAACATCGCCTTCGGCCGGCCGGACGCGAGCCGCGACGACGTCGAGGCCGCCGCCGTGGCCGTCGACGCCGACCGTTTCATCCGGGACCTCCCCGACGGCTACGACACCCCACTCGGTGAGCGCGGCGCGGGCCTCAGCGAGGGCCAGCGCCAGCTCCTGTCGCTGGCCCGGGCCCTGCTGGCCGATCCCCGCATCCTGATTCTCGACGAGGCCACCAGCCGGATCGACACCCGGACCGAGGCCACGATCCAGCGGGCCCTCTCCTCGATCCTGCGGGACCGGACCAGCATCGTCATCGCCCACCGCCTCAGCACCGTCCGCGACGCCGACCGCATCCTCGTCATTTCGGACGGCGCCGTCGTCGAACAGGGCACCCACGACGCGTTGCTCGCCCGCGAAGGCGCCTATGCCGAACTCTATCGCCGCCAGTTCCGCACGACCGGTCCCGTTCCCGAGCGGGAGCCGATCGCGGTCGCCGTCCCCTGATCGGGGACCGCATCTCGACTCGCGACGGGGTCGCTCCCGGATCGGGGAACGCTCTCACACGATGGACGATCGATGCCCGCCCACTCCCACGCGACGGCCCCGATATCCCGCCCCAACCCATCTGGCGACCCGGCTCAGACGGTCAGGACCAGCCAGGACCTGCCGTCGATCAGCTCCCGCGCGGCGTCGAGGTGGCCCGCGTGGCAGGCGGTCTCGGTGATCACGTGCAGGATGGTCTTTCGCAGGACACGGCTGGGGAAGCCGGGAAACTGCTCGACCGGCCACCAAGCTGGATCGGCGTCAGGTGGGGTGGCAGCGATGATGGCGTTCGCGAGGTCGATCTCCCGCCGGTACAGGGCGAACACGTCCCCGGCGGACACGTCCGGACCAACCTGCCAAGCACCGGCCCCCGATTCGAGGTCGACCGTCTCCCCGACCACCACGGCCCGGAACCAGAAGCGCTCGACGTCGAGGGCGAGGTGCCGCACCAACCCCAGGCAGGTCCAACCAGACGGGAGCAACGGCCTTCGCAAGTCGTCCTCGGCCAAGCCGTCCAGGATCCCGAGGACGTGTTCCCGCTGGGCGTTCAACGCCGCGAGGAGGGCCATCGTCTCGTCGTTCGGCACCGTGTCCGTCATGGTTCCTCCGGTGGTGGGGTGTCGCCCCGGCCGGGTGAGCGCTCGCCGGGGCGAGAAGAGCGAATCGTCGACCTCCGAGTTCCCCGAGCGCCCGGGAACGATCGATGCACGCGATGCTGACCGTCGAGACATGTCGGCGGACATCCCGTGAGTGCGTCCGCCGACCTGGACTGGCGCGGTCAAGTACGCGGCGTGGTCGTCGTATCCGTGTGCGACGATGCCGGTCGTCGGGTCGTCGCCGCGGATGATAGCGGCTATGGCCGCACGTCGGGACGACGGATCGCGGCCGCCGCGCCAGCGGTGACCGTGTCGGACACGAGGAGGGTCGAAAATGGACACGTTGCAGAAGCGAGTCGGTGCGATCACCGTCTTCGTCGAGGACCTGCCGGGAGCGAAGGCGTTCTACCGGGATGTCTTCGGCCTGACCGAGACCTATGAAGACGCGGACTCCGCCGTCTTCGACTTCGAGACGACGATCATCAATCTGCTGACCATCCCGGCGGCCCGCGACCTGATCGAGCCCGGAACGGTCGCCGGCCGGGAGGCCGGATCGCGGGTCCAGCTCACCATCTGGGCCGACGACGTCGACGCGGTCTGCGCGGACCTTCGGTCCCGCGGTGTGACGTTGCTCAATGGCCCGATGGACCGGGCATGGGGAGTACGCACGGCCAGCTTCACCGATCCCGCCGGCACGATCTGGGAAATCGCGCAGCAGTTACCCCGGTCCGACAGCTAGGTCCTGGCTGGTAGATCTACCTCGACACTGGTCGGTCGACCTCGACACCGGTCGATCGATCGACGGCGGGGAGTACACGACATCGCAACGCATGGCCGCGACTCGACCGAAGGACACGGCGTGGACCACCAAACGACCTCCGCCACCGCCGCACCGTCCGATGACCCCTCGACCGGCCGCTGGGTCCTCGTCGCCACCATCCTGGCATCGAGCATGGTCTTCATCGACGGTTCCGTCGTCAATGTCGCCCTGCCGACCCTGCAGCGGGAACTGAACGCCTCGGCGGCCGACGCGCAGTGGGTCGTCGAGAGCTACGCCCTGTTCCTCGCCGCCCTGATCCTGGTCGGGGGATCGCTCGGCGACCACTTCGGGCGCAAGCGGATCTTCCTGATCGGAACCGTGCTCTTCGCCGCCACCTCGATCTGGTGTGGCCTCGCCCCGGACGCGGGTTCCCTGATCACCGCCCGAGCCGCCCAGGGCGTCGCCGGGGCGCTGCTGACCCCGGCCAGCCTGGCGATCATCAGCGCCACGTTCTCGGATGATGAGCAACGGGGCCGGGCGATCGGCACCTGGTCCGGCTTCACCGCCATCACCGCCGCCTTCGGTCCGGTCCTGGGCGGCTTCCTGGTCGAGCAGGCGAGCTGGCGATGGGTCTTCTTCATCAACATCCCGCTGGCGATCGGCGTCATCGTCGTGGCCCTGCCCCGGATGCCCGAGAGCCGCGACGCGGAGGCCCGCCGCCTGGACTTCGGCGGCGCGGCCCTCGCCACGGTCGGGCTCGGAGCACTGGTCTTCGGCCTGATCGAGGCACCCGTCGCGGGCTGGACTGACCCGCTCGTCCTGACGTCGCTGGTGGTCGGGGTCCTCGGTCTGGTCGCCTTCGTGGCCCTGGAAGCGAAGCTCCACGAGCCGATGCTGCCCCTCGGGCTCTTCCGGTCCCACACGTTCTCGGGCGCCAACATCCTGACCCTGCTGCTCTACGGTGCCTTCGGCGGGGCCCTCTTCTTCCTGCCGTTCAACCTGATCCAGGTCCAGGGCTACTCCTCGACCGGCGCGGGCGCCGCCTTCCTGCCCGCCATCTTGCTCCTGTTCCTACTCTCCCGCTTCACAGGCGGCCTGGCCGGCCGGGTCGGTGCCAAGCTGCCCCTGATCGTCGGGCCGGTGATCGTCGCCGCCGCCCTGCTGATGATGACCCTGCCCGGGATCGGCGGCTCCTACTGGACCACCTTCTTCCCGGCGGCGGTCGTCTTCGGCGTCGGCATGGCGATCACCGTCCCGACCCTGACCACGGCGGTGATGAACGCCGTTTCCCAACAGCAGGCGGGCATCGCATCCGGCACCAATAACGCGGTGTCCCGGACGGCCAGCCTTCTGGCCATCGCCGTCTTCGGCGTGATCGTGACGACGAGTTTCGGGTCCTCCCTGGACGACCGGCTCGACCGGCTCGACCCCGCCCCGGAGGTCCGGTCCGCGTTGGGGGCCCAGCGCGGCGATTGGGCGGCGGCGGTGATCCCGGCAGGGACGACCCCCGAACAGGCGGCCGCGCTCGACCGGGCCGTGGACGAGTCCTTCGTCTCGGCCTTTCGCCTCGCCATGGTCGCCGCGGCCGTAATGGCCCTCCTCAGCGCCGTCGCCGCCGCCCTGCTGATCGATGGCCGGCGCCCGGACAAGCACGACGTCACCGGCACGCTGGCCTGACCGAATAGGCGGGCACCCCAAAGGCGGTATCCTGACCGGATGGCCGGGCACGGTGCGGTCCCGCCTCCGGTACGCTGCGACCGGAGGGTGGCGTTCGTCCGCCCACCGCGCCTCGACGCCACCCGTCTCGACCCGGACGACCACCCGAAGGGAGCCACCATGGACGCGGCCTGCACCCACCTCGACCAGATCCGAGACGTCACCCCGAGCGCCGACGGCTGCGAGGATTGCCTCAAGACCGGCGACCGCTGGGTCCACCTCCGGGAGTGCCTGGTCTGCGGCCACGTCGGGTGCTGCGACAGCAGCAAGAACCGCCACGCCACCGCCCACTTCCACGCCACCCAGCACCCGATCGTCCAGAGTGTCGAACCGGGCGAAAACTGGCGATGGTGCTACGTCGACGAGACGTTCTTGTAGGGCTTCCCACGCGCGGGTGCGGCGTGACCACCATGTTCGCCACGCCAGGACCACCCAAATACGGTGATCCCGGGCACCGGCGATAGCGACCCGCCCTACCCCACGGTCAGGGGACGCAAGCGGCCCGCGATCGCCGGCCGGTCCGCCTCCAGCCACGCCGGCAGGCGCAGCGATTCGCCGAGGTGGGCAGGGTCCTCGTCGGTCGCGAACCCCGGGCCGGCCGTGGCGATCTCCAGGATGTGACCGTCCGGGTCGTTGAAATAGATGCTCTTGAAGTACTGGCGGTCCAAGACCTCGGTCGTCGGCACACCCGCGTCCGCCAGCCGCTCTTGCCA
>JACCVE010000080.1 GCA_013698285.1 Chloroflexia bacterium
CCCCTGATCCTCCGCCGGGACCCCGGCACGACCGGGATCTGGGCCCAACTGGGATTGTTCGTCGCCTTCGTCGTGGTCGCGGCCTCGCTGTTCTACCCGGCCCTGGCGACCGGACCCCGCCTCGACCAGCGATTCGCCGGATACCCCGCGGCGGGGAGCCTGAACGGGATCGACTGGATGGACTATGGGACCTTGACGGTCGACGGCCCGGACGGCCCGGAGGACATCGGCTTCGCGGGAGACAGGGCGGCGATCGACTGGTTCAACGAGAACGTCGAGGGCAGCCCCGTCATCGTCGAGGCCAGCATCGGGCCCTACCGCGGCAACGGGTCGCGCATCGCCATCCACACCGGTCTGCCGGCCGTCATCGGCTGGGACAACCACGAGACGCAACAGCGATACGCCGGGCCGATCTTCGACCGCGTCGATGACGTCGAGGCGCTCTACAGGTCGGATGACCCGGACGAGAAGATGCGCATCCTCTCCGCATACGACGTCGAGTACGTGGTGGTCGGAGAACTGGAGCGTCACTTCGCTCGCGACGGCGAACAGTACGCTACTCCGGAGGGGATCGCCGCGTTCGACGCCATGGCCGGCACGACGCTGGAGATCGTCTTCGAGCATGGTGAGACCACGATCTATCGCGTGGTGGGTGCGCCGGAAAATGGGTGATCGGGGCATTGCCGGAGTGACCACCACATGACCGGCTTCGTCCTCGACGCTGGACGGTGGTACGTCGTCCTGCTCGTCTTGACCTGGGGCGTCGCCCCGTGGGTGCGCTGGCTCTGTCCGGCGTTTCCGGCAGCGAGCGCCTACGTCGCCCGCCCGGTCGCGCTCCTCGCCGTGGTCTGGCCGGTCTGGTTCTTGAGCGGCACAGTTGGGGTGCCCTACGGGCCGGTCACGCTCTGGGGCGTGGCGGTCCTCCTCGCGGCGAGTGGGTGGGCAGTCGCCTTTCGGCGGGGTCAGCTCGACCGGGCCTGGCTGCGCTCCCTCGGCATCGCCGAGGCGATCGGGGCGACCGCCTTCCTCGGCTACGCCTGGTGGCGCGGCTTCTCGCCCCAGATCCTCAACACCGAGAAGCCAATGGACATCGCGCTGTTGACGTCGTCGGCCAGGGCCGGTTCGATGCCCCCGGCCGACCCGTGGCTCGCGGGCTTCGACATCAACTACTACTACCTCGGCTACCTGCTGCACGGCACGGTCTCCCGCCTGGCGGACGTGCCGACCTCGGCCGGATTCAACCTGGCCCTGGCGACATCCTTCAGCATGGCGGTCGTGGCGACATATGGTTTGGCCCGGTCCGTGGCGAGGAACTGGGCATCGCGGGGGCGGGCGATCGCGACCGGGTTCCTGGCAACCGTCTTCGTCGTCGTCGGGGGGAACCTGGTGGCGCCCAAGGCGCTTCTCGCCGATGCGCGAGGCACGATCGACGCCTCGTGGTGGGGAGGGATCGGCTGGGACAGCAGCCGGGTCGTCTACGACGAGCCGGCGTCCATCTCGGGACTTGATGCCGCCCAGATCGAGGACGGCACGATCCAGACCATCAACGAGTTCCCCGCCTTTAGCTTCGTCCTCGGCGACCTGCATCCCCACGTCATGGCCCTCCCCTACACCCTGGTCGCCCTCTTTCTTGCCTGGCAACTGTATGGCGCGATCACTGGCGTCGCCGGGACGACGCGGGACCGGCGACTGCTCACGCGGGTGGCCGTCTCGGGCTCGGTGATCGGGTCGCTGTACATGCTCAACAGTTGGGATTTCCCGACGTTCCTCGGCATCGCGGCGGCGGCCGTCTGGTTCGGCGCGATCGCCGCCCCGTGGCGAGACCGGCTGGTCCTCCTCGCCGCGCTCGGCCTGGGTGCGGTGGTGCCCTGGACCCCGTTCTTTCTCGGCTTCTCGCCCCCGGTCGGTGCCGGCGCCGAGACGTTGCCGGCCGCGCTTCGGGACCTGCCTATCGTCGCCCCGTTGCTGACCTCGATCGGGGCGATGAGTTGGCAACGCACATCAGGGGGCGAGTTCTTGACCGTGTTCGGCGTCCCGTTCGCCGTCGCGGTCGTCTTCCTCGCCTGGACCGCCTTCGGGCGGCCAGGGCCCCGGGACTCCCGACCGACCGGCGACGAATCCCTGGCCGGCGACGATCAGTCCGGAGATCGCCGCTGGGTGGGCATCCTGGCCGGGTCATTGCTGCTGTTTGGCCTCCTCCTCGGTGCGCCGGTCGTCCTTCTCTGCGGCATCCCGTTGATCCTCATCGCCCTGAGCCAGGATGCCGTCCGGGAGCGGCCCCGGCTCGCGATCCCCGTGGCCCTCTTCGCGGTCGCCTTCGCCCTCGTCCTGGGGACGGAGTTCGTCTACATCCAGGACGCGTTCGGCAACCGGATGAATACCCTGTTCAAGATCTACTACCAGGCCTGGACCCTGTTCGGCGTCGGGGCGGCGCTCGCGATCGTCTCGCTGTGGCAAGACGTGCCGCGCCGGCTGGCCGCCCCCACGCGGCGCCTCGTACGCCCCGCCCTCGCGTCCGCGACCGCCATCGCGGTCCTGGCCGTGCTGGTCTACCCGGTCCTCGCGGGAGTTCGCTATGCCGAGGTCTACGGGCCGAGGACGTGGCAGGGCTTGGATGGGCTGGCCTATGTCTCCGAATTCTCGACCGACGAGGAGGCCGCGATCCGCTGGCTGCGGGCGAACGCCCGGCTGGACGACGTGGTGTTGGAGGCAGGAGGCTGCTCCTACCAACCCAACAGCGTCATTCCCAGCAGCCGGGTCTCGGCGTTCACCGGTATCCCGACGGTGGTCGGCTGGCCCGGTCACGAGAGCCAATGGCGCCGGGGCGACGACGAGACGACGGCGGAGATGCAACGTCGCATCGGCGAGGTCGAGAACCTGTTTGGAAGCGATGCGGCCGCGGCCCGGGAGGAATACGGCATCTCGCTCATCTACGTCGGCCCCTACGAGCGGGACGGGGCGAACGGCTGCGCGGCGGCGGGGCCGTATCCCGAGGTCAGCGAGCCAGATTATCCTGGTCCGGGCTGGGACGTGGCGTTCGAATCGGGCGAGGTGACGATCTACCGGGCGACCGAGACCGCGTGACGCTCCACGTAACCCGCCGTCCGCCGGCCTCGTTCGCCCACCTGGCCACACGGAGGCATCGGTCGGGTCGTTCGGCCGGTTGTGCCTCGCCCGGATGACGGTCTATACTCGCGGGGCGGTGGACGGCGGGGTGTAGCGCAGTCGGTAGCGCGCGGCGTTTGGGACGCTGAGGTCGGAGGTTCGAGTCCTCTCACCCCGACCCGCGGTCTGGCGAGACCTGATCCCGGAGCCGACCTAAGCCAGCCGGATGGCCCGCGGGAGTAACTCAGTTGGTAGAGTGTCTGCCTTCCAAGCAGAATGTCGCCGGTTCGAGCCCGGTCTCCCGCTCCCGGAATAGCCCAAACGCAACGGAATATCGCCGGGCCTGATGGCCCGGCATTGCTGATAGCCGGTCAGCCGGTCGATTCAGCCACGATTCGGACGCGGACGGTTTCAAGGTGGCCCGTGTCCAAGCTCCGCCCTATCGGTGACTTGTGCCGTCTCGAACAACCCATGAGTTTCCCTCATGACTACGGCATTTGAAGCATGCTCAAAACGCGCTTGGGCACTTTACAAACCACCGTATACGCGGGGTCGTAGACGTTGGCGATGTCATACTCGACGCACTGCCCTAATACTGCACTGGCAGCTTGGACATTCAGGCCGAAGTGCGTCCCGAGCCATTGGATCATCTCGGTCGTGGCATGTTGAAGCGCCTGGTCCAGCGGCCGCGCATTGCCCACCGTGAAGATCGCATCCTCGTTCTCCCCCCGTGGCCAGCCGATCTGCTCCCCCTTGCGCAGTCCGACCGTGAACTGGACATCCAACGAGATTTCGATCCCCGTCCCGACGATCTCGCCATCGCCCTGCACGGCGTGGCCATCGCCGAGGAAGAAGAGCGCACCGGGCTCGAAGACGGGGAAGTAGACCGTCACGCCCTCCTTGAAGCCACGGTAGTCCATGTTGCCGCCGTGGTGGGCCGAGGTCATCGTCGAGATTGCCTGTCCGCCACGCGCGGCGACGCCGAAGCACCCGAGCATCGGGTCGAGCGGGACATGCAGATCCTCCATACCGGGAAGTGGCGCCAGCGGCGTCGCGGTCCAGGCATCAAGGTCGATCGTCCAGTCGAAGCGCGGCAAGTCCGGTAGCTCACGGACGAACTCCGGGTCGACCACGTTGGGCGCGAGCGACGCGTTCGTGAACCCGGTGTCGCGGTTCGGTCTGATTCGATCGAGGTGGACGACCAACGTGTCGCCCTGTTCGGCGCCGTCGATGAAGAACGGCCCGGTCTGCGGATTCGGAGTCCCGGCTACCTTCTGCAATTGAGCGTCCTGGCCGATCGCATCCACGGTCGTGGTGACCACCGAGTCTCCCGGCGCGATGTGCAGTACCGGAGGATGGGCGCCCATCGTCGTGAAATAGTGATCGGGACGGAACGTATGGGTGGTCATGGTGACGACTCCTTTGGATACGGCTGCTGCCTAGCGATCGGCGTCTCGAAGTCCGACGTGTTGAGGAATGACTGCATCCTGGGTTACGACGCTCTACGGTCCAGCGTCTAGACGGACGAGTTCGCCATCGAAGCTTAGGCGAAAACCGGTGTCTCGTTTGCGGGATTCGTACTCAACCCATTCTTGTTCGTTCGCAATTGACGCACGTCCTCGACAAGAACAAACCAGTTCCACCCATCCGGTCCCACCGGGAGGCGACGGTCTGCCGAGAGTCGTCGCGCCCATCCCTCCAACATGGTTCGGGCGATTAGTCATCTTTCTCTGCGCTGACCGGCATCAACGAACGCGTACACCGATCGCAGGTGCTCATGCTCATGCTCATCCTTCGTTCTGACGGATACCACGTCCATTTCACCGACGCGGTCTCCGGCATCATAGTGAGCATATCCAATGATGATCCCAGCTAAACCCACACGACCCGAATGGCTGAGCCCAGCCCAAGTCAGCTCCTGACGCCCGGGCATCCCGGATTGCCCGCCTGACCCCTTCGCCCAAGCCCGTGACCTCCGATCCACCTACGTCAGGGACGCCACGGCGACCTGATGGGCTAACGCGGGATGAGAACACTCGGTCCATGCACAAGATTCATCCTACACGGGGACTGGTCGACGTCCTATGTCCAGACTGGTGGTGATCCAGTTCGACTCACTGCCGCTCGCCGGTTCGAGCCCAGTCTACTGTTCCGCAGAACGGCGATCACCCAGTGAACACGCTAGGTCTGGTGGCCCGGCGTGCTCTCTTGTCGTGCCACCAGATCCACCGACGTCCACGCCGCCCCATCCCGATCACGGACCGACCCTTTCCCCGGACACCTGTCGCGGCCGGAACCGTGGAGCGCTCGCGGCCCGGGTCGAGGCGTCGCGGGCCGGGGCGTTGACTTGGCGATGTTCCTGCCGGGCAGCGGGACATCCCGTT
>JACCVE010000088.1 GCA_013698285.1 Chloroflexia bacterium
GCGCGGCGGGATGCACCCGCCCGGCGCTGCGATGACCATCCGGCTCCGCCGGCCTCGACGACCCCGCCGGTCACGGTGTCGTGGTCGGGGCCGGCGAGGTCGCCGGAGACGGCGTCGCGGCGGGAGAGGCGACGGACGACGGGCCGGGCGTGGCGGCGGGCGGTTCGGTCGGGTCGTCGCCGAAGCCGGGGATGCCGGCGAATGGAGTGATCGCGTTCACGACTCGGGTCGGGTCCGTCTGCCAGGGGAGGTCCCCGGCGACCCCCGCCAGGTAGACCCCGAAGCCACCGATCGCCAGGACCAAGACCAGGCCGAGCGCGACCAGGCCCCGGAGGACGGGGCGCGGTCGGCGGGAGGGCGTCGTCGGCTGCATCGGGACCCTCCTGACGGTGAGCGGCGGGGTTCGGCATCGCCGCCGAGCCTCGCCCGATCGACGTGCCCGTTAGTCCCCGGCGACCCGGGCGACGATGTCCACCTCCAGCCGGATCGTCTCGTCCAGGGAGACCACCGGGCCGACCGTCGGCGGCACGATGGCGAAGTCCGGCATCTCGAACGTGGTGTAGGCCGACCCCCGGATGTCGTCGCCGTCCCGGGTAACGGTCGCCTCCCAGGCGACCCGGTTGGTGACGCCGTGGAGGGTCAAGTTCCCGAGCATGATGAAGGTCGTCTGGACCTCGGCGTCGTCCGGCAGTTCCCCGTCCAGCCCCTCGACCCCGGTCAAGATGAAGGTCGCCAGCGGGAACTCTTCGGTCTGCAGGGTGTTCCCGTAGAGGTAGTTGTCGCGCCGAGCGCTGTCGCTCGTCAGGGTCCGCATGTCCACGTCGAACCGGGAGCAGGCCATCGGCAGGCCGCCCTCGTCGAACAGGATCTGGCCGATGAAGGCCGTCGTCGTCCCGACCGCCTCGGTCGCCCCGACCGAGGCCAGTTCCTCCTGGACCCGGTACCGGACGGCCGACTCCTCGCTGGCGATCTCGTAGGTCCGCGCGGCGGCGGGTGCCGGGGTAGGAGTCGGCTCGTCCCCCTCGGCCGGCAGGCAGGGCGTCTCGGCGGCGGGCGCCTCGATCACCCCGGGCGTGACCTCCGGCGTCGCGTCCTGGGCCGCGATCCCCCCGGCCGGGGCCAGGGCGGTCACGGCGACGACCACGGCCAGCGGGACCAATCTCAGCGACCGCGCGGCGCGGGCGAACGGGGTGGTCGTGCGGGTCATCGGCTTGGGCTCGGTGGTCATGGGGACGGTCTCCTCTTGACAATGCTGGGGATGCGGAACGTGGCGGGTAGGTGTCCGTGGGGTGCGGCCCGGGCCGGGACCGGCGCTCCGCTCAGGCGCCGGCGACGACGAAGGTGAAGAAGCCGAGTTGGCCATCGTCGGAGTCCTCGACATCGATCACCAGCGACGGGTCGAAGATACCGTCCCGGTCATTTTCTGGCTCATCCGGGAAATAGAGCTGGGTCGTGATCACCGGCTGGTCCGGGGCCTGCACCTTGACGTGGATGTGGCGCGTCCGGCCGGGGTAGAGGCCGGGGAGGATCGTCTCCAGGCTGTACTCGCCGTCCTCGCCGGTGAACTGGTGACCACGCAAGTTGTAGCCGACATTGTCGTATTCCCCAGCGTCGTCCGCCTGCCAGAACTCGATCAGGGTGTCGGGCACCGGCTCGCAGCCGCTGGCGTAGACGTAGCCGGTCAGCAGCAGGCGGGTGCCCGCCATGTCGTCCTCGATCAGGGAGGTGCGCTCGGGTGAATCCGGCGTAAAGTACGGCCCCTCGGTCTGCTCCAACGTCTCGGCGAGGTCGTCGTCGTCGAGGCACTCCGGCGTCGGCGCGAGGGTCGGGGTGCCGTCGGGCGCGGGCGAGGCGCCCGGTGTCGCGTCATCGTCGTCCTGGGCGGCCACGATCCCGGCGGTCCGGCCGCTGAGGACGGCCAGGGCGAGCGGCGCGGGCAGCGCCATCGCCAGGCGCTGGAGCTGTCGTCTGGTCAGGCGGGTCCGAACGAGTTGGTCCATGTCGATCTCTCCTCGATGACCTGATCCTGCCGGCTCCCGGCAGATGTCCGCTCGCGTCCCGTCGCCGGCAGGCGCCGTACGGAGTCTCGTGTCTCGGCGCGTGCACCGTGCCTTGGCCCGTGTCTTGACCCGTGAGACGGGTCCCGAGGACCCCGTCTCCCGATCTGGTTCCGGCGATGCCCCCGGTATGTGCTGGGGTCGCGGGTCCGCCTCGGTGGTGACCGTCCGGCCGACCACACCCATCATCGTGGCCCCACCTGCGATCGGGCTGGCAACATCCTGGGAGTTTCCTGGGAGTCCCGGGAAGGCTACAGGCCACGCCCCCGCCCCGTCACACACGGCGCTACCCCGTTCATGACCGTCCGTCCTCACCACCCCGAACGAGGGAGCCCGACCACCGGTGACGGATGAACAGAGGGATATGTCGCGCCAGGCCGGGCGGAGCCTCGCCGTCCCTGTCTCCCTAACCAGGCCGGTCCGAACCGGACCAGACCGATCGGGCCAGACCGGGGATTCCAAGGAAGTTCCCAGGGAAGGCCAGGGCCGGTCCCAGCATCGCCCACTACGGTTGGTCTATACGGCCACAGCACCCGGGACGGGGACGGGGACCGACCCCAGACGAGGCCCCCAACTCGACACCAGACCAGGAGCGACCAGACATGGCATCGACCCGACGCCCGACGAGCCGCCCACCTCCCGGCCCCGCCAGGAGACGATCGGGACCCGGTCCCCGACCCGGTCCGGACCCCGGCGACAACGCCACCCGGGCCCCGCCGCGATGGCTTAGGATCACCCCCGCGC
>JACCVE010000125.1 GCA_013698285.1 Chloroflexia bacterium
GGCCACGCCCGGTGAGGCGTCCGAACAGGCGCTGGATCTCGCCGGTCTCCCAGGCAACGAGCAGTTGACTGGCGTTGAAGATCGAGGAGTACGTGCCGCTGACGACTCCGAGGAGCAAGGCCAGGACGAAGTTGCGGGTGGACGAGCCGCCGAAGAGGTAGAGGGCGAGCAGGGTCAGGACCACGGTCAGAGAGGTGTTCAGGGACCGGACCAGCGTCTGGGCCAGGCTGTAATCGACGACGCCCTCGAAGGTCGGAGCGGCGTGGCGGGCCAGGTTTTCCCGGATCCGGTCGAAGACGACGATGGTGTCGTGGACCGAGAAACCGATGATCGTCAGCAGCGCGGTGACGAAGAGGGCGTCGATCTCGACATCGGCGACCACGCCCAGGATCGAGAAGATGCCGAGGACGAGCAGGACGTCATGCAGCATCGCGACGATGGCGCAGGTCCCATAGAGCCAGGGATTCTGCGTGTTCCGGAAGGCCCAGCCGATGAAGAGGAGGATGCCGACCGAGGCCAGGCCGACGGCGACGAAGGCCCGGTCGCGGATGGCATTGCCGACCGAGGCGCCGATGGTGTTGATCTCCAATTCTGTGAAGGTGCCGATCTCCCCATTGATCGCGGCGTAGAGGTCGGCCTTGTCGGTCGATCCCTCGCCCAGTTCGGGCATCCGGATCTGGATCCCGTTTCCGCCGTCGACCTGGACAGTCTGGGCCGAGGCAGAGTCGTATCCCTGCCCGTCAAGCACCCCGCTGATTTGCTCGGTGTTGACCGGCTGGTCGAAGCGAAGCAGGATCTGGGTGCCGCCGGTGAAGTCGATGCCCTGCTTGAGACCGAAGAAGATCAGCGAGATCAGGCCCGGGACGATCGCGATCAGGGAGATCGTGAACCAGAGGCGGCGCTTGCTGGCGAGGTGTTCCATGGTCGGCGTCCTTTGGCTGACGGAGAGGAGCGAACGGCGGTGGCGGGAGCGACCGGTCAGTCGGCGGTGACGGAATCACCGTAGCGGGTCTCGACGCCGAAGAGGCTGGGGTCCTGGGCCCCCTTGGCATCGACCAGCAGGCGCAGGAAGGTCCTGGTCACCGTGATCGCGGTGAACATGCTGACCGCGACGCCGATGAACAGGGTCAGGGCGAAGCCGGTGATGATGCTGGCGCCGGTGAAGTTTCCGAACCAGTAGAGGATGGCGCAGGTGATCATGGTCGAGATGTTGGAGTCGCGGATCGAGGGCCAGGCGTGGTTGAAGCCGGCCTCGATGCCGTTGCGGAGCGATCGGCCGATCCGTAGCTCTTCTTTGAGCCGGGCGAAGATCAGCACGTTGGCATCGACGGCCATGCCGATCGAGAGGATGAACCCGGCGATACCGGCCAGGGTCAGGGTGACCGGGATCAACTTGAACAGGGCGAATGTGAGGGCGGTGTAGACCAGCAGGGCGGCCACCGAGAGGAGGCCGGGCAGGCGGTAATAGAGGATCATGAAGAGGGCGACGATGGTGAGGCCGACGATGCCGGCGATCAGGCTGCGGTCGAGCGATTCCTGGCCGAGGGTCGGGCCGACGGTGCGGCTGGAGACGACCGAGAGCGGGACCTCCAGCGAACCCGATCGCAACTGGACGACGAGATCCTGGACGCCCTGGGCGGTCGGACCCTCGATGATGCCCTGGCCGGAGATGGCGCCGTTGATCACCGGAGCCGAGATGACGACCTTGTCGACCACGATTGCCATCTGTGCCCCGAGGTTCGAGTTCGTGAACTCGTAGAACCGGTCGGCTGCGTCTCCTTCCAGTTCGAAACCGACGACCGGAGCGCCGATCTGGTTGGCGGTGACATAGGCGTCCGAGATCTCGGAGCCGCGGATGATGGTCGTCAGCACCGGCCCGTCCGGGGTCGCGGAGGGGGAGGGGATCACCTCGGCGACCGGGGTGCCGGGTCCCGCGACGGGCGAGGCGCCCTCCGCGACCGGGGTGGCGTCCGATGCGACCGGCGAGGCGCCCGGGGTGCCGTCGGCGATCGGCGTCGCGACCGGCGAAGCGGCGACGGCGGCCAGGTCCTCCGGCCCGCCGAGGGAGGTGATCACGGTCTGGCCCGGCTGGACCGAGGTCCCGGCGGGGTCGACGATCTCCAGGAGGGCGGTCTGCTGGACGATCCG
This sequence comes from Chloroflexia bacterium, assembly GCA_013698285.1. Taxonomy (GTDB): domain Bacteria; phylum Chloroflexota; class Chloroflexia; order Thermomicrobiales; family UBA6265; genus JACCVE01. The sequence goes on from JACCVE010000125.1 coordinate 2,149, forward strand.
GACGGCCTGCTCGGGGTCCTCGACGCCGGGCAGCTCGACGATGATCTGGTCGTCGCCGCGCGTCTGGATCAGTGGCTCGCTGACGCCGAGTCCGTTGACCCGGCGCTCGATCGTGTCCCGGGTCCCGTTCAGGGTCTCGGAGTCGACCTCCTGGCCGTCGGGAGGATTGGCTTCGAGGAGGACCTGGAGGCCGCCCTGGAGATCGAGCCCCTGGTGGGCATAGACGTCGTCCTTGATACCGCCGATATTGAGGAAATCACTCGGCAGGCTGACCCACGTCGCCAGCAACGTGAGTACCACGATGAAGGCCAGCATCTGTTGGGGACGGATAGACACGCGGTTTCCCTCGCAACCGGGCAGGCGCCCCACGCCACGCGTCGGCGAGAGACGATGCCCCGGATCCTGATCACGATACGAACGCCGATCGTCCCGGCGGGCGGATGGGCCGAGTATAGGAGTCCGGCCGGAGGGGGGTCAAACCGCGAGGGGGCACTATCGTACGGGGAGTGGGAGTCCGATACCCGCCCTCGTGAACCACCGGCAGGTCGTCGGAGATCTCTTCGCCCGGCGCTGAGAGCGGGATGACAATGATTGATCGAACTGGTCGGAGCGATCGATGACGGTGAGCGACGATCGTTTGATGGCCGGCCCCGGCCGCCA
>JACCVE010000138.1 GCA_013698285.1 Chloroflexia bacterium
ATCCTGAACATATTCCAGCGTCTCCACACACTCGGTCCGGCGCGGCGGGCCCGGCGTCATCTCTCGTCACGACCGGACGGTGTCCGGGTGTCAGAACGTCGCGATCGGCCGGACCCACGATCCCGTCGCTCCCCGGATCTTGAGCGGCAAACAGGTGAACAGGAACGTCGTCGCCCCGCGCCGGTGCAAGCCCTCCAGGTCGAGCCACTCCATCAGCGGCACCCCCCGCCGGACCAACATCTCGACGTGGAGATTCCGATGCCAATCTGGCACCGGCTGCGGCTCGACGCTGGTATTGTCGGCACCGAGGGCCGCCATGCCCCGGTCGTGCAGCCAGATCGCGGCGTCCACCCCGAGGCCGGGCTGACCGGCGACGAAGGCCGCCGGGTCGCCGTACTCGCGCATCTTGCCGGTCCGGATCAACACCGCGTCGCCCAACCGGATATCGACCCCGGCGGCGCCGAGCACGTCCCGGACCTCGTCCAAGCCGATCTCCTCGTGATCGGCCAGCCGCTCGACGCCCCGGTGCCCGGCGACATCGACCAGCACTCCCCGGGTCACGATCGGCCGCATCTCGTGGATCGCCCGTGACCGCCAGCCGAAGTCGCCCTCGGCCTCACGCGCGGTAGCGCCGCCATAGATCGCGCCGTCGAGTTGGCAATGAGAGAAGGCGTCGATGTGGGTACCGACGTGGGGCGTCCCCATCACGAGTTCGGTGCTGAAGGTGGTCCCGCCCCAGTCCTCGCCGGCGTGATTGATGTCGCCGGTCGTCCGGTGGCGCAGCACTTGGAACGGGGCGAAGACCTCGTCCCCGCCGCCGCGCGGCATGTCCCGGCTCAGGATCGAGCCCAGATCCTCGATCTCGCCGGTCCGCACCAGGCCCACGGCGTCCAGTGTCACGGCGGGTGTGATCCGGGCCAGAGCCCCCTCGCGGGACTCGTCCGGATCGGATGGTCCCCCGTGGTGCCTCACATCGGCGGTCGCGGTCATCGTGGGTTCTCCCTCCCGGGCATCGATCGGTTCGCATGTGGCGTCGCGGGCAGCGACTCGTTCACGGTTTCGCTGGTCCGGTCATCACCCTGCCACCACGATCAGGTTAGCGTAGGGTGTCGTGTCCCCGGTGCGGATCGTCGCCCGGCCCGCCCGGCTGAGGCGCTTGAGTTCCAGGTGACTGACGGCTTCGACCGGCGTGTCACCCAACAGCTCGCGCAAGCTCGCCGCGAAGCCGGGACTGATCACCTCCGCCTCGGCCGCGATCACGACCCGGTCGATGCCGAAGGTGGCCCGGATTGGTCCCAACACCCCCAGCGTCGTCGGCTGCCCCGCCACCCAGGCCAGGTCGATCCGCTCCGGCCCGACCGGGACCGGGAACCCCGCGTCGCAGATCGTGAAGGAGTCGGTATGGCCGGTGCTGGCCAGGAGGTGCGCGATGCCGGGGTGGAGGATGCCGGACGCCTCGATCACGTCGTCCCTGGCCAAGCCCGGCCCGCTCCCGACCGGGGACGACGAGGGTTCATCATCGGGGAGAGCGTGCCCGAACTGCCGAAACACCGCCCGCCGCTGGTCGAGGGTGACCCGCTCCCGAAAGGTGACGACCGGCCGCTTGAAGATCATCTCGCCGCCACCCAAAGCGGCAACCAACTCCCACCGGTCCGCCCCCAGGCTCGCCAGCCGTGCCTGCAGGTCCTCCCCCGGCGGCTCCCGGTGATACTCCCACGCCGTCGCCAGCCCGGCCATCCCCGTCCTCCCGTATCTCGTCCGTCGTGTCCCGATCAGGCCCGGTCACCATCGTGACCCGGTCCCGGCGCGATCCGGAAAGCGTATGCCGGTTGCTCGGTCAGGGTACCCGGCAGGCCGACCGTTGCCTCCCCGTCGTTGCCCGTGGTGACGGTCAGGGGTGTCTGGTGTCCGCACAGCGTCACCGTCGACCCGTCAGGGACCGTTCCCGGCGGCAGTGTCACCCGCACGCCCGGCTGGCCGAGCAGGATGACATGGAGCGCACCAGCCTTCTGGGTGAAGCGGATCGGGATGCCCTCACCGGTCGTCCCCTCGGCCACCCGCCAGGGCCGCGTGCCGTGGATGGCCTCGCCGTTGGTCCGCAGCCAGGCGCCGAGACCTTCGAGGCGGTCGCGCTGGCCGTCGGGGATCGTCCCGTCTGCCATCGGCCCGACATTGAGGAGCAGGTTGCCGTTCTTGCTCACCACATCGACCAGGAGATGGACCAGGTCAGGTACGGAGATGAGCGCGTCGTCCCCCTCATCGCGGTTGAAGCCGAAGGAGTAGCCGAGGCCCCGCGTCGCCTCCCATTTCTCTGGGGTGATCTCGGCGTAGGAACGGTATTCCGGGGTAGTGATGTCGAACGGGGCCAGGTGACCCGGCTCCGCCTTCGTCATCCCGACCCCGAACCGGTCGTTGACGATGCCGTCCGGTACCGCCCGGTAATAAGCGGCGAAGAGGTCGGCGACCGGGTAGGCGGCCGGCATCCCGATATCGTTCCAGAGGAGCGCCGGCCGGTACCGCTCGATCAATTCTCGCCACTGCCGGTCAACGTACTCGATATAGTCATCACCCTGGGGGATGGTGCCCCGCACCGCATCGAAGTCCCGCACCGCCCGGGGCTCGAACGTCCAATCGAGCCCGCCGGAGTAGTAGAGGCCGTAGCGCATCCCCGCGGCCCCGACCGCCGTGCCCAACTCGCCGACCAGATCCCGCTTCGACTGCCACCCGACGCGGTTCGGGTTCGGATGCTGGCTCGGCCAGAGGCAGTAGCCATCATGGTGCTTGGTGGTCAGGACCACGTAGCCCGCCCCGGCGGAGCGGAAGAGGTCGACCCAGGTCGCCGGGTCCCAGTCTTCCGTGGCGGCCGCGAACGCGTCGCCGAAATCCTCGTAGGGGATGTCCTCGCCATAGGTCTCGGCATGGTGGCGGGCGGTCGGGCTCCCGGCGATCTTCAGGGTGTTCTGGTACCACTCCGCGTAGGGGTTCTCCCGGAACCACGCCTCCCACCCGAGACGTTCTGGCACGGAATCGAACGACCCCGTCACCGGTGCCCAACCGGGGACCGAATATGGCCCCCAATGGACGAAGATCCCCAGCTTTCGCTGGTCATACCAAGCCGGGATCTCCCGCGCACCCCGCTCGCCGCCGTCCATCCGCCCGTCTCCCCGACCACGGTGTGCCTCACGACCGGCACGGTACGGGTGGCCCGGGAGGCTGTCAAGCGGACCACGGTTGGGGATTACCAACCCTTGTAGGGGCGCTGCTCGCTGCGCCCGATCGCCAACAGACTGTTTCGCGTCACGTGAACATGTTATTGAGATGGCGGGGCGAATATCTCCCTAACATGGACCCGGTCTGTCTTGGATTTCCGTCAGGACATTCGGTCGAGTGTCAAGCCACCGAGCGCAGGGCCGTCCGGCGGGACGACACCTGGGCCGGGTTTCGGTCCTCGGCGGGGATCGCGGCGGGGTCGGAGACCAGGATCAGGTCGTCACCGATCTGACCGATCTGCTCGGCGGGGATCGTCGTCGTCTCCGGGTGGAGGCGGCCGTGGGAGACCTCGATCATCGAGACCCTATACGACCCCTGCTCGAAATGGATCGCCGTCAGTTGGCCGAGGTGCTCACCCCGCTCCGTCATCACCTTTCGCTTGAGGAGGTCGTCTAACTCGATCAGACCGTGACACCGGTCGCCGATCGCCATCTCGCTCCGGATTGCCGAGGCGTCGGTGATGGTGATCGCGTCCGGGCCGATGGCATGGACATCGGTCACGTCCACGACGCTCCGCGCCTTGGATCCGAACAGTCCCCCACCCGATTGGAACGAGAACGCGACGATCAGTTTTCGGGCCGGGTCGAGATAGACATGCTCGACCGACCCGAGTTCCGTTCCATCCGCCAGGCTCACGACCGACGTTCCCTTGACCAAACGCGTGCTCATCGTTGTCCTCTCCCCAGCAAAGTCGATGCGTACGTACACGGGGCTAGTATAGTACGTACGCATCGTTCGTGCCAGGCAGTCACGGATCGGACCGAGCGGACGAGAAAATTACCGGATCGGGGGGCGAATCAAAGGGGTGCCCGACCGGATCCGTCACGCGACGGGACACCCTGTCACCGAGGACGCCGTCGGACCTGCCGCCCTGCACCGGATCATCAGTCCGCGGCGATCTCTTCGCCCCGCCACTGCTTGGCGTGGAGGGCGGCGTAGGTGCCTCGCCGGGTGAGCAGGTCCTGGTGCCCGCCCTGTTCGACGATCCGCCCCTGCTCGAGTACCACGACGACGTCCGCCTCTCGGATCGTGCTGAGCCTGTGGGCGATGACGAACGAGGTCCTGCCAGTCAGCAACCGGCGGAGGGCCTGCTGGATGACCCGTTCCGTCCGGGTGTCGATGCTGCTGGTCGCCTCGTCCAAGATCAGGATGCGCGGGTCGGCCAGCAGGGCGCGGGCGAAGGAGAGGAGCTGTCGCTGGCCGACCGAGAGGCTCGTGCCGCGCTCTTGGACTTCGGTGTCGTAGCCTTCCGGTAGGCGGGTGATGAACTCGTGCGCCCCGACATCGCGGGCCGCCCGCTCGACCGCCGCGTCATCGGCGTCGGGCCGGGCGAACCGGATGTTGTCCCGCACCGAGCCGCCAAAGAGGAACGTGTCCTGCAGGACGATCCCGACCTGGGACCGCAGGGAGGTCTGGGTCACGTCGCGCAGGTCGTGGCCGTCGATGGTGATCGCCCCGTCCCAGACGTCGTAGAAGCGCATGAGCAGGTTGATCATCGAGCTCTTGCCGGCGCCAGTCTCACCGACGAAGGCGACCGTCTGGCCCGACGCCACGTCGAGGTCGATGCCGTGCAGGATCTCGGTCTCGCCATAGCCAAAGGTGACGCCGTCGTAGCGGACGGCCCCCGTGATCGGCGGCAGGACGATGGCCCCGGGCCGGTCGCGGACGTCGGGCTCGACATCGAGGACCTCGAAGATGCGCTCCCCGGCGGCCATCGAGGCCTGCATCACGTTGTATTGCTGGCTCAGGTCGCGGATCGGCTCGAAGAACCGGTCCACCAGGGCGATGAACAGCACCAACTCGCCGAGGGTCAGGTCCAGGTCGAAGACGAACTGGCCCCCCACGTAGAGCACCGTCACCGTGGCCGTGGCCCCGATCAGCAGGACGACGGGCAACAGCAGGGCGCTCAACCAGGCGGCGTCCTTGGAGGCGATGAGGTTGGCCTCGTTCAGGCCGGCGAACCGTTCGCGTCTCCCCTCTTCCCGGACGAACGCCTGCATCACCCGCATCCCGGAGATGCTCTCGGCCAGGTTGGCGTTGACGGCGCCGATCGTCCGCCGCGTCTCGCGATAGGTGTCGATCGCCCGGGTCCGCCAGAACCGCATCACGACGATCATCACCGGCATGGCGATGAAGGTCAGCAGCGCCAGTTGCCAGTCGGTGAGGAGCATCACGACCACGATTCCGACGAGGATCAAGATGTTGCCGAAGATGCCGAGCAAGCCATCGGCGAACATCTCGTTGATCACGCCGACATCGTTCTGGATCCGGGTCATGATCGCCCCGACGCCGCGCTTGTCGATGTAGTTCAAGCTGAGCGTCTGGAGATGGCGGAACATGTCGTTCCGCA
>JACCVE010000578.1 GCA_013698285.1 Chloroflexia bacterium
CCCGCGCCCCTCCCCATGACCAGGGCCTCCGGTGGCCGTCGCACCGTACCGGACCGCACCACGACACCGCCGATCACGGAAGCCGTTCCGCCGGTGCGGGATCGTCTGCTCTCCCGGCGGGTGCCGATACGGGGAACCGGGCCCGAAGCCAGGCCACGACGTGGGCGATCACCTCGTCTCGCTCCGGCTCGTTGAAGATCTCGTGGCGGAGGCCGGGCCAGAGGGTGAGGGTCTTGTCGGCGCTCGCGGCCCGCGCATCGACCAGCATCGACCCGGCGGGCTCGGTCAACAGGTCGTCGGCGCCGTGCATCACCAGCAGCGGCAGCCGCAGCTCACCGAGGCGCTCGACCGCATCGGCGGCGGAGAGGCGCATCTGCATGCCCATCCGGGCCCGGATCTTTCCCTTGTAGGTGAGGGGGTCGAGGCCGAAGAGGCGATCGACCTCGGGGTCCCGGCTCAGGATGCCCGGCCCACCCGACGCCACCACGGGGAGGGCCGGGGCGAGCCGGGCGACGACCGGGGCCAAACGGAGGAGCAAGGCGGGGGTCGAACCGCCGAACCGGAGGGCCGCGCCGCTGAGCACCAACGCCCGCAGGTGATCCTGGTGCCGCAGCGCGTAGCGGGTGGCGATCAGGCCGCCGAGCGAATGGCCGAGCATGATCCGGGGGACGCCAGGCGCGGCGGTCTCGTCGTGCAGGACCAGGGTCTGGATGTCCTCCACGAAGTCGTCGAAGGTGACCACGTCGGCTCGGCGGCCGTGGCTCTCTCCATGACCCCGGTTGTCGATCCCGACCACGCCGTAGCCCGCCGCGTTCAGGGCGGCGATGACGTGGGCGTACCGGCCCAGGTGCTCACCATACCCGTGGACCAGGACGACGCGCGCGGCGGCGCCATCGACCGGCCACTCGCGGCCGGTCAACCGGACGCCACGGGCGCCGGTGAGGGGAAAGGGACGCGACCCAGGCACCACGGACGACGCTTCGCTCATCGGCTGTCCTCGTTCCAGGGCACGGTCGGTGCGCGGCCGGTGGCCCTCCGTCCCCGCTGGTCGTCAGACGCCCGTCTGGCGTCTCATCATACGCGATCACCCCCCGCCGGCAGCTCGTCACATGGTGAGTCAGGGTGGGGCGGCTTCCCGCCCGGGCGGGTTCCACGGCCGTCGGTCGCTTCCGAGAGGCGTCATCGCCGCCCGGCGAGTGAGGCGACGGGTGAGACGGCCACGCGCGTGATTGTCCAGGGATGCCGGATCACGACCGCCTCCGGGCGCCATCCCGCCCCGGCAGGCGATACGGTTAACGGGTGAGCGAGCGAGATGAGGCGGGAATGATGGGCTTGGCCGGCGCCGGACCGGGACTGGTCGCCCTGAGGACCGGAGCCGTCGACGTGGCGCCGCAGAGCCCACGGGCCCGACCGCGGCTGGCCCTGCTGGCGGACGAGGTGGCGGGCTGTCGCCGGTGCGTGGGCGCGGGGCTCTTGGCGGAGGTGCATCCCGTCTGGCGGGGCCGGGGCACGTCGCGGGCCCGGCTCCTGGTCGTCGGCCAGGCGCCGGGCGCGTCCGGCCACCTCCACCCAAAGCCCTTCACCGGGGCAGCGGGGCGCACCCTGCGGCAGTGGTTCGCCGGGGCGGGGTTCCCCGAAGATGCGATCCACGACGGGTCGCGGGTCTTCCTGACCAGCGTGACCAAGTGCTTCCCTGGCCCCGGCCCCGGTGACAAGGGGGACAGGATGCCTTCTCCGGCCGAAGTCGCGCTCTGCCGCCCGTACCTGGACCGGGAGTTCGCCCTGGTCCGGCCCCGGGTGGTGCTCGTGCTGGGGCGGTTGGCGGCCACCGAACTGGTCGGGCGACGCCCGCTTACCGACCTCGTCGGGCCGGAGCAAGTGATCGAGCGCCTGGGGCGCACGTACCCCGCGATCGTGCTGCCCCACCCGTCCGGGATCTCCCGCTGGTTGAACGACCCGGAGCACCAGCTCCGGCACCGGCAGGCGCTGGCCGGCCTGGCGGACCTACGAGAACGGTTCGACCTCTGACCGGGTTGCCGGGGGCTGGACAGAGAGATGCCCCGGCGGGGCGCCGGGGCATCTTTTCGGGTCGTGAACGTCACGGCCCCCCGGGTCAGGCGTCCCGGATGTCGGCCAGGACCACCAGGCGGCCTGACGGGCTGTAGTACAGCCGGGTCGGAGTCTTGTCCTCGGGGATCGCGAAGAACAGGTAGCCCGTCGCGGTGTCGCCGACCTCGATGTCGCCGTCCTCGATCTCGGGGTACGTCTCGGCCTCTTCCTCGTCGAGGCTCACGAACGTGGACGTGTAGTAGAAGCCGTCCGCGGTCTGCAGACCGGTGTTGAACGTCGAAAACTCGAAGGCATCATCGTCGGCATCGATGTTCTCGACCGTCAGCGCGACGGCGATGTAGGTCGCGTTCTCTTCTGGCGAGAAGAACTCGCCAAAGTCCTCGAAGGGGATGATGACCTCATCGACCGTCATGTTAGCGGCATCTTCTCCGTCGTCATTGACAAACAGGACCGTGTCGCCGATCGCGGGGTCGCCGCCCGTCGCGTCAGCGTCGTCTGGGGTGGCGTCTTCATCGTCGGTAGACTCTTCGTCGTCATCGGCGCCAGGTGTCGCATCGTCGTTCTGGGCCACGATGCCATGGGCATCACGAGCCGCGACGATCGCCGTGGACCCGAGGACCAGGCTTAACGCCATCAGCATCGCCAAGATTCGTCGAATCATCCGTCGCTCCTCCTCATCGCCGGTGGTCGCGGCTCACCGACCGGCATGATCGTTGGCCAGGATCACCCCGGCCCGGGAGGCACCCGCAATGCGTGGGCCAGGCTGATCCTGGTCCTGAGGAAACATGGGTGCGTGATGCCTGGTGGCGTATCCCATTCCACGTGAGCCAGGCACCGGACGATACCGATAGCGGATCTCATGGCGACAATCCGGCACGGTGCCGGGGTGTCGCCATGAGATCCGATGGTCGCCGTGATCCGGTCCTCCCAGGTGCGTCAGGCCGAGGGGGTTTCCCGCTCGACCGGCGGGAGATTGGGCTATCCATCACGGTCTCGGCATGGGTCGCCCCGGTGTCTCGCGACTGAAGCGAGACACGACGCCGCCGTCACCCGGGAAGGGCAACGGCGTTGACGTGGGACATTCACCGGTGGTCGTCACCGGGCGGTGTCGAGCGGCCGATAGGCCCGCGCCAGGACCGCGAGGGCCCTGACGGATGGCGGCCGGCTCCCCTACTTGCTGGGGCGGAGCAGGCGGCCGAACAGGCCAAAGAGGAGGAAGGTCGGCGGCCACTGGCCGACGAAGAGCGCCCAGTGGTCCTTCTTGCCCAGCTTCAGCCAGGCCGAGATCCCGATCGAGCCGAGGGCCAGCCAATACCAGGCCTCCTCGGGGACGTTGTCGGTGACCCGAAAGAAGGCGCGCTGGGGGTCGGCATGCTGCGTGACGTCGTTCACGAATCGCTCCTTTGGCGGGCCGGGTTCGCGGCCCACCGATACCTACGCGTGGGCCGTGTGGGAGGTGCGGACCTCCGCCGTCCGCTGCGCGGCCCGGGCGCGAGCGGGGATCAGGGCCAGTCCGGCGAGTGCAACCGCGACGTAGACAACCCGGGAGACGGGGTTCACGCGGCCGAACTCCTCGCCGACGAGCTTGGCGACGAGGTCGAATTCGAAGAGGCCGACGAGGCCCCAGTTGAGCGCTCCCACGATGACCAGGAGCAGCGCGAGCAGGTCGAGTCGTTTCCCCACGGGGCCCGTCCTTTCGGTGCGCCGGCCGAATCGCCGGTAACATGAATCTACACTATAAGTTCATAATTGTCAAGGCAGGCGACCGTCGCCCGTGCCACCGCGGCGCCGCGGGCGTCCGGTTGCGCGCGCCCCGCCCGGGCATTACAGTAATCTCTACTCAAGGTTTACGTAGTAATCGCGGACCGGCGGGGGGGCAGTACGGCGATGGCGGATCACGAGGCGACGGAGCTGCTCCCGATCGGCCGGGTCGTCGCGGAGCTCCGCCGGGCGTACCCCGACGTCAGCCACTCCAGCCTGCGCTTCCTGGAGCGGGAGGGCCTCGTCGTGCCGCACCGGACCCCCGGCGGCCACCGGCTCTACGCCCAGCACGACCTCGACCGCATCCGCCAGATCAAGGCCTGGCAAGCCCAACGGCTCTCGCTCCAGGAGATCCGGCACCGCCACGCGGCGTTGCGGGACTTGGGGGCGCCGGGCGCCGTGGCCGACCGGTTCCTGGCGGCGGCCTTGGCCGGCGATTTGGCGCGGGCGGCGCGGGTGGTCCTGGACGCCGACGAGTTGGGGATGCCCCTGGAGCGCCTCTTCGGGAACGTCCTGCGCCCGGCCCTCTACGCGGTGGGGGAGCGCTGGGCGCGGGGGGAGGTCACCGTCGGCCAGGAGAAGGAGGTCTCCGAG
>JACCVE010000581.1 GCA_013698285.1 Chloroflexia bacterium
TGACGGCGGAGCACCGGTCGTTTCGGATGACCAATCGAGGACCGGCCGCCGTGACCGACGACAGGCTTTGTTGACCCGGCCCAGGGGCGGGGCGAGCAGTGTCCACCGTCGATGACGATGACGAACCCATTACGACCCCGCGCCATCGCGTTCCCGGCGGCGCAACGCGGCGACGAGCCCGAACGGTCCGGCCAGCATCATGTCACCGTGGGGGGCGGCCTCGACGTAGCCGAGACCGCGCAGGATGCCCCGGTGCGGGCCGGTGACGGCGACGGTCTCGAAGCGACCCAGGGAGCGGTAGGCCGGGTCGAGGGCGGCCCCATGTCCGTCGAACTCGCGCCGGAATGCCTCGTTCGTCAGGGTGCCGGCCCGGAGCCGGGCGACCAGCTCGGTGACGATCCCAGCCGAGATGCCGGACGTATGGTGCTCGAAGAGTCCGACGACCCGCCGCCCGTGGACCAGGGCCGCGAAGGTGTGCATGTTGCCGGCGTTGATCAGCACCGCACCGCCAGTGTCGGCGGCCTCCCGGACCCTCGGATCTTCCAGGATGCCGAGCACGGCCGCCGCCCCGGTGTCCATCACCTGGGCGCCGGGGACCGCCCCGGTCACGGCCGCCATCCGCGTCATCTCCGGTGCGGGTTCGGCCGAGAGCAACCCGTCCAGGGCACCACCGGCGTCGATGATCCCCTGCAGATAGGCGAAGCGGACATCGTTGTTCCCTGCCCCCGGCCGGTAGCCGTGATCCTGGACGGCCACCGCGACCGTCTCTGGCATGGCGACGCCGAACGGGGCGAGGGCCGCCGACAGCGCGGGCAGGTCGAGGTCGCCCAGGGTCACGGTCTCGGCACCCGGGGGCGGCTCCCCATCGCGGACCGCGACACCGAGGCCGGTCACCCGGTCCGGATCGTTGTGGATCGTCCGGGCCGCCGAGGGCGTCGCGCTCACCGGCAGCCCGGCGGCCAGGTGGGCCCGGATCGCGTCGGACGAGGCGCCACCGCCCATCAGGGTGCCGTCGAGATGTAACGGCCGACCGGCACGGGTCACCGCCGCCACCTGTCGCCCGACGATCCGCGTCCGCGACGGCAGGACCAGCTTGACCAGGTTCTCCGGCGTCTGCCCGGGCTCGTAGATCAGGATGTCCTGCGTCCCGGCCCCGACATCGATCGCCAGGATGCGGCCGGGGCGTCGCTCGCCGGCGTCTCGGTGGTTCATCGTCCTATCCTCACGCGTGCCCGAACCGGGCAGTCCCACGCCTGGCGTTCACCGCGCCACCCACCCGTGCTTGGCCGGTCACGGCACGGGACTGATCAAGTGGATGCGATGATCCCAACGGGCCATTGTCCACGCCGGACGACGACGCCGGATCGACCATACACCGCCGGACCGGACATGGTGCGGTGGGTAACCGGTTCGGGACCGGTGAGGCTCGGCGGGCACTTGGATCCCCACGTCCAGTTGGCCACCCCGGTCCGCACCGGGCGCTGCCGGTATACTGACCCGCCGTTCTGACCCGACCGACCGCGTTCCCCGGAGCCATCACCAGCATGTCGACCGTCTCGCTCGCCGGGGCCGTAGCCCCCCTCGTCCTGGCCCTCGACCTGGGCACCTCGTCATTCCGGACCCTGGTCTTCGACGCCCGGGCCCGGGCGATCGCGGACAGTGAGGAGCAACTGGCCCACGAGCCGCGGGCGACGGCCGGCGGCGGCTCGGAAGCGGACCCAGAGGCGTTGTTCGACCTGCTGGTCCGCTGCGTCGATGGTACCCTCGGCCGGATCGGAGAGCGGGCCAGCGACCTCGCCGCCGTCGCCGCGTCCTGCTTCTGGCACAGCCTGATGGGTGTGGGGAATCAGGGGGAGCCAACCACGCCCGTCTACCTCTGGGCCGACACCCGGTCCGGTCCCTGGGTCCATATCCTCGCCAAGGAGACGGACCCCGCCGCCCTCCACGCCCGGACCGGGTGCCTGCTCCACTCCAGCTACTGGCCAGCCAAGTTACGCTGGCTGCGGGATACAGATTCCGCTGCCTTCGCCGCCTCGGCCCGGTTCGTCTCCTTCGCCGAGTACGCCGCCGGGCGCCTCCTGGGCGACTCCCGCGTCTCCCTCTCGATGGCTTCGGGGACAGGACTGCTGGCCACCCACGAGCGCGTCTGGGACGCCGAGATCCTGGCCACGCTCGATATCGCGGCCGACCGGCTCCCGGAGATCATGGCGCAGCACGAGCCGCACGCGCCGCTCGGACGCGAGTGGGCGAACCGTTGGCCGCCCCTGGTGGCGATCCCCTGGTACCCGGCGGCCGGGGACGGAGCCTGCGCCAATGTCGGGTCGGGGGCCGTTCACCCGGGCCGGGTCGCGCTGACGATGGGGACATCGGGCGCGCTGCGGGTCGTGTTGGAGGCCGACGGTCAACGCCTCTCCGTGCCGGACGGGCTCTGGGCGTACCGGATGGACGACCGCCACTATGTCGCCGGGGGCGCCCTGAGCAACGGTGGCAACCTGTTGGCCTGGCTAGGGGAAACGCTCGATGTCGAGTACGACGACGAGACGATGGCGGCGGCGGCGGCCATCCCGCCGGACGGCCATGGCTTGACCGTCCTGCCCTTCCTGGCCGGGGAACGGGCACCGGGTTGGAACGACGACACCGCCGGGGTGATCGCCGGGCTTCGCCTCGCGACCCGGCCGGAGGACATCGTGCGGGCCGGGATGGAGGCGGTCGCCTATCGCTTCGCCCGGGTCTATCAAGACGTGCGACCCCTGGCGAGCGCCGGGCACGAGATCGTCACCAACGGCGGCGCGATCCTGCGCTCGCCCATCTGGCTCCAGATCATGGCCGATGTCCTGGGCCACGACCTCCACACCCTGCCGCCGGAGACCGAGGCCTCGGGCCGGGGCGCCGCGATCCTGGCCCTGGTCGCGATCGGCCACCTGGTCGGCCCCGGCGCCGCGCCCGACCCGGCCGAGGGTGAGCCCGTGATCCGCTGGGACCCGGCCGCCCACGGCCGCTACGGCCGCGCCATCGACCGCCAAGGCCACCTCGAATCCCTCCTCTTCCCCACGGGCACGACCTGGCAGGCGGCCTACCCGGCAGGGTGAGAGAGATGTTTCAGGATCGAAGGATGTCGGAACTCCCTATTCGGCGGACGGGGTCTCGACCGATTCTGACACGGCCTCCTCACATCACCCGAACAGAGAACAATTTGAGACTCCCGTCCCATGCATCGGGCGCTTGGGGAGGTGATAGGTGGTGGCAGTCCTCTTGAGGGCCTTGGCGCGCCGGATCGTCGCGGCGGCCGAGGTCGACCTTCCACGCCACGCTGGCCCCACCACTCCCGCGCCGTCTGCAGAGGAGACGAGCGGAGTGACCGCGGAGAGCGTCTTCCACGACGCCGCGCTCAAGTACTTGGATCAGCAAATCGCCAGCAACATCGAACTCGACACGCGAACCGGCCAAAGCTTCGCCATCGACAGCACGGTACTGACCATCGCCTTCGGCCTACTGCGGCTGAGCCAGTCTCCCGCGACCGGATGGGCCAAGGCCGGTCTAGTGGCAGCGCTGAGTGCGTATGGCTGTGTCCTCGGGTTTTGCTTCCTGGCCAGTCTCTACCGGCGAATGCAGTATCGGCCGGACATTCCGACCCTCCGAACCTATGTCGCCGATCTCTCAGGTGCCGATCTCCAACTCTGGGTCGCGCTAGAGTACATGGCATCCTCGGAAGCGAACGAACGGATCATCACGCGGAAATCTCGCCTGGTCGGAGCGGCGACCTTCTTCCTGTTCATCGAAGGTATTTGCTTATCGACATCTGCCCTGCTCATCGTGATCTGATCGGTCATCTTTCGCGAATGGCCAGATATTGGGCGTCGTGACGAGCCAGTTCGAAGGTCCCGGGGGCGGCAACCCGCGACCGTAGTCCTTCCCCAAGGCGTTCGTGGGCTGGTCCTTGGCCGCTTTCTCTCCGTTGGACTGATGCCATGCCGTGTTATCTGTCAAACGTATCTTCGTGCTCATGTCGTGCTCGATTCCGTAGATCGACCAGTGTGTTCGATGCTGTCGAAGTTCGGGACCTCGTCGAGACCCATGTGCCGGCTCATCCCGGCGGTGCCCGCTGCCAATATGATATGCCATGGGGTCAAGACTGATCGCTCCCGTTCATCCGTAGCCCGGCGTGGGCATCTATTCGTCGCCCGGCCAGGCCCCGGAACGGGGATTGCGTCTATCATTTCGATAACAGGTCGATCGGGCGGGGTCTGGTGCCCTGGCCGGTCTCGGCTCAGGTCGGGTCGAGGTGGCCAACGTGCCCCGTGGCCCGCGACAAGGAACACCATGACCACGCGTCCCCAGACCAGTTCCGGCGCCAACCAGAGCAACGCCGCCAGTTCCGTGATCACTCCCTGTGATGTGCCGTTCCCGACGCCGGTCCTGGACCGGATCACCGACCCGGCCGTCCTCCGGACGCTCTCTGGCGCGGAGATGGACTCCCTGGCGGCAGAGATCCGGCAGGAGTTGATCCGGGTCGTCACGGTCAACGGTGGCCACCTCGGAGCGAGCCTCGGGACGGTGGAGTTGACGCTGGCCCTCCACACCGCGTTCGAGTCGCCGCGCGACAAGCTGGTCTGGGACGTCGGCCACCAGGCCTACACCCACAAACTGCTCACCGGCCGCCGGGACCGCTTCGGTACCGTTCGCCAGGAGGGTGGCATCTCCGGCTTCCTCAGCCGCGACGAGAGTCCCCACGACGCCTTCGGCGCCGGTCACGCCAGCACCAGCATCTCCGCCGCGTTGGGGATGGCGATCGCCGAGGGAGCGAAGCCCGACGGCCAGCCACGGGGCCGGGCCGTCGCCATCATCGGCGATGCCGCCCTGACCGGCGGGATGGCCTTCGAGGCCCTCAACAACGCCGGCGCCCTCAGTACCCCTCTCATCGTGGTCCTCAATGACAACGAGATGTCGATCGCCCGTAACGTCGGCGCCATCTCCGGCTACCTCGGCCGGGTCCGCACCGATCGCCGCTATCACAAGGCCAAGGAAGAGTACGAACGACTCGTCGGTCGCCTGCCCCAGGGCGAGTTGATGGTCGACCTCGGCAAGCGGTTCCGCGACGCCTTCAAGGAATTCGTCTACCAGGCCATGATCTGGGAGGAGTTGGGCTTCACTTACATCGGCCCGGTCGATGGCCACAACACCAAGGCCCTGGTCGAGGCGATGCGCCAGGCCCGCAACGTCGAGGGTCCCGTCTTCCTCCACGTCGTCACCGTCAAGGGCAAGGGATACGCTCCCTGCGAGACCGACGTCAACGAACGTGGTCACGCCGTCTCGGCCAAGCCCGCGCCGATCAAGACGGGCACCGACACGGCCGTCGCCAAGTCACCGCCCAAGTATCAAGATGTCTTCGCCAAGACCCTGATCGAGTTGGCGAATGATGACCCGTCCATCGTCGGCATCACCGCCGCGATGCCGACGGGAACGTCCTTGAATGCCTTCGCCGTCGCCCACCCGGACCGCTTCTACGATGTCGGCATCGCCGAGCAGCACGCGGTCACCTTCGCCGCGGGCCTCGCCACCGGCGGCATGAGGCCCGTCGTGGCGATTTATTCGACCTTCCTCCAGCGGGCCTACGACCAGATCATCCACGACGTCTGCCTGCAGAAGTTGCCGGTGGTCTTCTGCCTGGACCGCGCCGGGTTCGCCGGCGACGACGGTCGCACTCACCACGGCATCTACGACCTGTCCTACCTTCGCTGTCTGCCGGGCATGACCATCATGGCCCCGGCCGACGAGGACGAATTGCGACACATGCTGGCGACGGCCATCGCCCACGACGGCGGTCCGGTCGCGATCCGCTATCCGCGCGGGGCCGGAGTCGGCGTCTCGACCGACCAACCGCTTCACCGCTTGCCGATCGGGCGGGCCGAACTGCGCCGCGATGGGACCGACGTCGCGATCCTCGCCGCCGGGGCGATGGTCCTCTCCGCCGAGCGGGCGGCCGAGGCGCTGTCGGCGCGGGGCATCGACGCCGCGGTCCTCAACGCCCGGTTCGTCAAGCCGCTTGACGAAGTGGCCATCCTGGACCTCGCCGACCGCTGTGGCGCGATCGTCACCGTCGAAGAGAACGCCGTCCGGGGCGGGTTCGGGTCGGCCGTGGTGGAATTGCTGGCCGAGCGGGGTCGGACCGTGCCCGTCCGTTGCCTCGGCATCCCGGATCGCGTGTTCGAGCAGGCCACGCAGGGACGGCTGCGCGAGTTGGCCGGTATCTCCCCGGACGCCATCGCCGCCGCGGCCGCCGACGTGAGTGAAGCGCGGCGGCCCGTTGCTCCGGTCACGGAGCGGACCTCGGCCCGGTCCACGGTCGCCATGGTCAGCGGCTGACGCGGCCGGTCCTCCGTCCATGTCCGGTTCCCTCTCGCCAGTCATGGTATCGCCGATCGTCCACCGGGCGGCGGAGGCGGGAGTTGTCCTGGAGGCGGACCAGTGGGACGCCCTGGCCCGCTACCGAGACCTCATCCTGGAGTGGAACAGACGGTTCAACCTCACCGCGATCCGCGATCCGGCCGGGGTCGAGGAGCGATTGTTCCTCGACGCGCTCCGCCTCCTGCCAGCCCTCGACGCGGTCCTGTCGAGGACCGCATCGATGCCGCCCGAGGTGGCGCGGTTGCTCGATGTCGGCACCGGGGCGGGCTTGCCCGGGATGGTGCTGGCCATCGCCCGTCCCGCCCTCGCCGTGACCCTCCTCGACGCCACCGGCAAGAAGGTCCGATTCCTGGAACACGTCATCGCCGACCTCGGACTCGACCGGGTCACGGCGGTCCATGGCCGGGCCGAGGACCTGGGTCACGACCCGGCCGAACGGGACACCTATGCCGTGGTCAGTGCCCGGGCGGTGAGTTCCCTGCCCGCCCTGCTGGAGCTGGCGGCGCCCTTCCTCACCCTGGGCGGGACGGCGCTCTTCCCCAAGTCGATCGACCTCGACGACGAGCTGGCGGCCGGGCGCCGCGCCGCGCCGCTCGTCGGTATGGCCATCGACGCGGCCGCTGTCCTACCGGGGTCGACGACTCGCCTGGTGATCGCTACCAAGCGCGCACCGACGCCGGTCTCCTACCCGCGCCGGGCCGGGCTCCCCGCCCACGAGCCGCTCGGTGGCCGTGGCGCTGTTCCTGCGAACCGGGGAGGTTCACGGGGAGGGACGCGGTGAGCCATCTCGATCGAGACGCCGCCGGGAATCCAGTGCCCGCGTGTGGCCCCCCCACCCCGGGCACCCGCCCGGCTCGCCTCTACTACCGCAAGGAAAAACTGCGGGGCGCCTGTTGGGAATACCAGATCGAGGGGGGCTGGCGGTCCACCGGCGACGGGCCCGGCCAGCGACACGTCCTCCACCACCGGTTCAGCTTCTACCGGCCCCGTACCGTCGAAGTCCACACCCACGAGGGCACCCACCTCTTGGAGCGCACCGCCGCCCACCAGTGGTTCTTCCCGGACCGGTGGTTCTCCCTGCTCCGGTTCGTGACCGTCGATGACCGGACGGTTGGGTATTATGTCAACTTCTCGCTGCCGTTGCGGGAGTTGCGGCTCGGGTATTACCGCGACCTCGACCTGGAGCTTGACCTCTGGCTCCACCCGGACGGCACCGCGATGGAACTGGACCGCGACGAGTTCGAGGAAGAGATCGCCAACCAGCGCATGGAACCCATCTGGATCGAGGCGGTGAATGCCACGTGCGCCACCGTCATCGAGGCCGCCGGCCGGACGATCACCGCCCACGGTCCCGACCTCGACCTGGCCCGCGATCCGTCGTCCGGCCTCCCGGCGTTTATCCTCTCAGTCTGAACACGAGTCGGTCGACCCGACGCGATCATCACCCGCCGTCCGCGGCGTGGATGAGCCGGGCGATCTCGACCGGTGGCAACTTGGGCGTGCGATGGATGTCGACGAGACCGGTCTCGTCTCCGGCCATATCCGCGAAGCGGTGGTAGCAGAAGCCGGCGAGCGCTCTCGACGCGTTGACCTCGCCCATGGCGGTCGCGAGGTCGCGGCCCAATTCGCCGGCCGCCTCGGTGGCGGTCCGCACGACCGGGACTTCCTGACCGTGGGCCGGCATCACGAAATGTCCGATCCCGGTGGCGACGATCGGCTTCCCGGCCCAGTCGTCCTGCCGGCGATCGGTGAAACCGCCCGGTGGTCCGGGGAGGGCGAGGATGTCGGTGGCCGGGGAGGGAACGGCGTCGAGGGCGATGACCGGGCGACTGGGGTCGATCGCCCGGGTGACCTGGTAGAGCGCCTGCACATAGGCCTGACCCACGGGGTCCGCCGACGGCCGAGATGCGCCGACGCTCTGGTCGGACGGGATCCAACCGATGACCGACGGGTGGTTCCGATCGCGGGCGATGGCGGCGGCCCATTCGCTGATCGCCCGGCTGACGGCGCGTGAGTCGACCTGGTGAAGTCCCGGCAATTGGACCCAGACGAGGAGACCGAAAGCGTCGGCCCAGTACAGGAAGCGTGGGTCCTCGATCTTTTGGGCCTTGAAGACGCCGTTGAACCCGAGCCCCTTGATCAGTTGGACATCGAGGTGGAGGGCCGAGTCGTCCGGGGGGGTCATCCCGGTGTCGGACCAGACCCCATCATCGATCACCATCCGGAGGGGATAGGGCCGGCCGTTGAGGAAGAACCTGTCGCCCTCGGTCCTGACGTCACGCATCGCGGTGTAGCTGTTGACCTCGTCGAGGAGCTCACCGCGCAGGGCCCAGAGGCGGATCCGGGCCCGGAGCAGGACCGGGTTCTCGGGCGACCAGGTCATCGCCTCCCGCGACCCGCCAGGCGAGGTCTCGGGGAGTCGCAGGCGCCTCTCGACCGAGGGACCAATCAGGAAATAGGTGTCGTCCACGAGCAGGGTCCGCTCCAACCCCTCCCCGATCCGGACCTGGATGCTGATCCGGAGGTCTTCCCGGGGCACGCCGTCGAGGGTGATCCGCAGGCCGAGCGCCCAGCGATCCAGGTCCGGCGTCCATTCGATCGTGGCGATGGCGGTCGCCGGCTGGCGCTCGAGCCAGACCGTCTGCCAAATCCCGGTGGTGCGCGGCAGCCAGCCGGGACGGACGGGGACCTGCCAGTCCTGTTTACCGATCGGCTTCCCCAGGTCGGCGGGGTCGTCTTCCACCCGCACCGTGACCGTCTGCTCGGCCGCGTCGATGCGGACGTGGTTGGTGACGTCGAGGGCGAAGGGGGTGAAGCCGCCCTCGTGTGACCCGGCGGGGACATCGTTGACCCAGACGGTGGCCGCGTAGTCGACGGCACCGAAGTGGAGCACTAGCCTGTCCCCCGGGTTCAACGCCGGGGCGGCGAACCTCCGCCGGTACCAGCAGGCGCGGGGCATGGCCGCCTCGTAGACCCCGCTCGCCGGGGTCTCCGGGGCGAATGGGACCAGGATGATCCGGTCCCAGGTGACGTGGCCGGGGGCGGCCCAGCGGCCCTCGTCGGGGGCGAAGTCCCACGCGCCGTTCAGGGATTCCCATTCCGCCCGTTCCAAGCCGGGCCGGGGATACCCATGGCCCATGGCGATGGGGAGCGAGCCGGTCATCGGTGTCGTGGGGGGCGGGACGAGGCCGATAGCCACGGGCGTCCTTTCTGCGTCGGGCGGTCCGCGGCGAGCGGAGACCGCGCGGTGGTCGTGCCGGCCGGCGGATCGCCGCCGGCACGGTGCCGGGCCACCGTCAGGCGCGGGTGGTGGCGGACAGATAGGTCAGCAGGGTGCGGACGCCGAAGCCGGTGCCACCCTTGGGCACGTAGCCGTGAGCCTTCGCGGCGAAGGCAGGTCCGGCGATGTCGAGGTGGGCCCACGGGAGGCCCTCGCGGAAATGCTGGAGGAAGAGCGCGGCGGTGATCGCGCTGCCCGCCCGGCCGCCACTGTTCTTCAAGTCGCCGACGTCACCCCGGATCTGCTCCTCCAACGAGGCCAAGAGCGGCATCCGCCAGGTCGCCTCCCCGGCCTCCGTCGCCGCGCCGGCCAATTCCCCGGCCAGGCGGTCATCGGAGGCGAACAGGGCGGCGGTGTCGTTGCCCAGGGCGACGACCGCGCCGCCGGTGAGGGTGGCCAGATCGATCAGCTCGGTGGCGCCCGCCCTCGCGGTGTAGACCAGCGCGTCGGCGAGGACCAGCCGTCCCTCGGCGTCGGTCGAGAGGACCTCGATGGTGACGCCGTTGCTGGCGGTCAGGATGTCGCTGGGCCGGAACGCCGTGCCGGAGATCATGTTCTCGGCGGCGCAGATCACCCCGTGGACGACGTGGGGGCAGCCGGTGGCGGCCAGGGCCGACATCGTGGCCAGGACGGCCGCCCCACCGGCCATGTCGCCCTTCATCGTCAACATGCCGTCGTGGGTCTTGATCGAGTATCCGCCGGTGTCGAAGGTGATGCACTTGCCGACCAAGCCGATCTCCCGGCCGGACGGTTCGCCGGCGGGCCGGTAGGTGAGGTGGATCAGTTGGGGTGGGGTGGCGCTGCCCTGGCCGACGGCGAGCATCGCCCCGGCACCGATGCCGGCCAGGGCGTCGGGACCGAGGACCTGAATGTCCAGTCCGGCCTCCGCGGCCACCTGGCGGGCCCGCTCGGCCATGGTCACCGGGGTGATCACGCTGGCCGGCTCATTGACCAAGTCGCGGGCTAAGGCGACCGCTCGCCCCGTCGCCGCGACGCGGGCCAGGATGGCGCTGGCCATCGCCGGATCGAGGCTCCCCTCCGGGCCGGCGACCGTGACCCGCTCGGCGAGGGGCGGCAGGGGGGTGGAACGGGCCGTGCCCCGGTAGGTCGTGAAGCGATAGGCGGCGAGGTGCAGGCCCTCGGCCACCGCCGCCAGGGTCGCGGACGAGTCGAGGCGGTCCCCGGCGTCGGGCAGGGCGATGCCGAGGGAGACGGCGCCGACTTCGCGGGCCGACCGCGACGCGGCGGCCATCGCCCGGCGGAGGACATCAGCGGTGAGCGTCGCCGGGTCGCCGACCCCGGTGAGGATGAGGTAGCGAGCGGGGAGGCGACCCAGGGTCGGGAGCCGGAGGACGTCGCCAGCCTTGGCGCCGAACCGGGCGTCGGCGACCATGGTCTCGACCGCCCCGTCGAAGGCGGCGGCCGCGACGGCAGCGACGCCATCGAGCCCGGGCTGGTCATCCCGGCGGCCGACGGGCACGACCAGGGCATCGACGTCGAGGGCGAGCGGATCGGTCGTCTGGTAGGTCGTCTGGTGAGCAGCATCCAAGCGAGGATCTCCTGAGGTCGGGGCGGCCGGACGCTCGCTGGCGGCGATCGCGGCCGGCGGTCGGTTCCTGGCGCGGGTGCGCCGGGGATTCGGGAAGGATTGTCGCACGCGACCCCGCCGGTTGGCAGACCCGGCCGTCCTGTCCGCGCTGGGCCAGTGGGCCCGGCGGGATCCGAACGGTGATCGCGGACGCGATCGGGCACACCGTCGCCGCGTACCCACGACGGTCCGGCGCGTTCTCGTGCCTTGTAGCCCAGAGGTCCCGATCCGCGTAGAAACGGGACCCGGCTTGTTCAAGGCGCGTGCGGGGTAGCGTATCCTGAGAGCGAATATGGAGGGCCCTCCGGGCCCCCGTCGCTCGCTGCTCAACCCGCTCGTGGTCAAGGATCGCCCCATGCCCAGTCCCCAACCTCGCCCAGACGGCGCCGCGCCCCGGCCATCCACCTATCGTTCTCCGGTGGGATTCCAGCGCCGCGACGATGGGATGATCGCCGTCGCCGGGCACGCCCATCCAGTCCGGTACGCGGTGACCGGGACGGGCCCGGCCGGCACGCCCTGGCGAGGGATGCTGGCCCCGCGGGTCGAGACCGACGAGCTGGTTGAGGGCGCCCTGGCGATCCTGACGACCGCCGGCGGTGACCACGGTGAACTCCTCCTGACGCGGCGCCATGACCTCGGTGACGCGACGATCTACTCGTTCATCGGCATCGGCGACCCGCCCCGCGACCTCTCCGGCGCGGGTTCCTGAGCGACCCGCGGTCCAGCCGCGCCGTGACCGGGCCGCGGTAAGCCGCACCGTCCGTGACGGTGCCGGGTGCCGGACGGCGTCAGGGACGGGTCGAGCGCTTGGACCCAGCCGTCAGCGCGCGATTCGTTCCGCGGTGAGCCTTCCCCGGACGCTCGAATCATCCAGCCCTCG
>JACCVE010000195.1 GCA_013698285.1 Chloroflexia bacterium
GCGCGGGCGGGGATGTGGCGAAGGACGGCGAGCAGACGATCCGGTCTCCCAAGTTGCCGGGCGGGGACCTGCTGACGGCGAGTTTCGACCGCCGGGTGATGGAACTGGCCAACCGGGGGCAGGCGAGTGGCTTCGTCGGGGACCGCTGGGCGGACCTCGCGGCATCAGCGGCCGAAGCCTGGGTGGGGACCTCGCTGCGGCAGCCTGGCGACGAGCTGAACGGGATGGTCGCCCGGGCGGTGATCCGGCTGGACGAACGGGGCGACCTGGTCCGGTTGGCTGCCCGGCGCGGCCTCCAGAATCCCGACTTGTTGGTCCTCGGCGATATGGCGGGCACGGGGGTGCGGTCGATTCTGCCGGCCGATGCCAAGTTCTCGGTCGAGACGGCCCGCTCGAAGCAGGTCAGCGCGGAGGTCGTCGCCGGACTGGTGGCCCTGCCCGCCTTCGCCCGTGAGATCGAGGCCCTCGGCTACGGCGGGGCGACACCGGTGGCGGGGCTGTTCATCTGTCCCGATTCGCTGCTGACCCGGGTCGCGCTGGAACGCGGCTATGGCGTGGTCCGGACCACCGTCACGGCGTCCGAGGTGGTGACCGTGCCGGTGGCGGCCGGAGCTTTCTTCGCGCCGGTCGAGGGGGCGACCATCATCCCGACCCTAGCCGGTGTCGATCGGCTCCCGGTCCGACCGGAGGACCATCTGACCCTCGGCCTCTACTACTTCCGGCTAGCCCGGGCGGCGGTCGGGTGCTGGTTGGACGCGACGGCACCGTTATTGGTCGTCGGCGACCGGCCAGGGGTCGACGTGGCGATGGTCCAGCGGCACGTCGAGGGACGGACCTGGGAAGCTCGCTCCGCGCTCGAACTCATCGTTCGCTGGGACGCCGATGTCGGGCGCATCCGGCGGCAGCGGGAGGTGGTCGACCGGGTGGTCGGGGCGGCGATGCCGAACCGGGACCTGCGCGAACTGGTCGAGCGCCGCGGTCTGCCACCGGGTACTGGCCCGACGCTCAGCACGGTCCGGCGCCACCTGAACCGTTGGTACCGCCTAACGATCCGGGACCGCCTCGGGCCGATGTCGCCACCGGTGCCGGACGGGGAGATTGAGGCGTTGCTGGCGAGGATCGGCCGGGAACGCCTGACGATGACGGCGGAGGTCGCAACGGAGGCGATCCGGCTGACCACGACGCCGGTCGAACCGGAGCCGGACGACGACGACGAGGACAACCCAATCGTCACCGCTGGGACACCGATGGCCTGAGGACCGCACCTGGCGTCGATGAGAGGACACCGGACGGCCCATTGGGAAGACTGACGAGACCGTATACGGCCTCGCTCTCCGTTCCTCGCTCGTCACGTCTAGAGCGAGCGCAGGCCCCGGGAGCGGAAGCCGAGGACGGCGGCGAGGCCGGAGGAGACGAGGGCGCCGGTGAAGACAGCCGTCGGCGTGCTGGCGACATCCGCGACATATCCCATCGGCAACGCCCCGAGGGGCATCAGACCCATGGTCAGCAGGTAGGCGGCCATCACCCGGCCCCGGACGTCGTCATCGACCCGGAGCTGGATGATCGCGTTGTTGGCGCTCATGTAGCCCGCGCCGAGCATCCCGGCCAGGAACAACAGGGGGAACGAGAGGAACACGGTCGGCGAGACCGCGAAGCCGGCGACGACGAGACCGTAGGCGACGGTCATGATCGTCAGCATCCGCCCGGCACCGACCATCTGGCGGCGGGCCGCGACGACCAGTGAGCCGACGACGGCGCCGCTGCCCGAGCAGGCCAGCAGGACACCGAGGCCGCCGGGGCCGATCTCCAAGATGTCGCGGGCGTAGACCGTCAAGAATTGGATGTAGGGGAAGACGAAGAAGGTCGGGATCGCGGCTAGCAGGAAGAGGGCTCGCAGGTCGGCGCGGCGACGGATCAGGCGGACACCCTCGAAGACGCCCTTCCGCGAGGCCGCCGAGCGGGGCACGCGGGCGGGGATGGTGACCGTCCAGACCAGGGCGAAGGCGAGGACCAGCGTGACGGCCTGGAGGACGAAGGCAGCACCGACCCCGGCCACTCCGATCACCACGCCGGTGATGCTCGGTCCGACGACCCGGGTCAGGTTTTGACCGGCACTGTTGGTGCCGATGGCGTTCGTCAGGTCCTCGCGCTCGACGAGGGAGGGCACCAGCGATTGCTGGGTCGGCAGCATCGTGGCCTGGAGCGAGCCGGTGACGAAGGCGATCACCAGCAGGTGCCAGGGTTCGACCACCCCGGTGATGACGACGGCCGAGGCGACCAGGGCGACGAGGGCCGCCAGGGCCTGACAGGCGAGGAGGACGTGGCGGCGGTCGAACCGGTCGATCACCACCCCGACGGGGATGGCGATGACGAGGAACGGTAGCCCGGCGGCGAATCCGACGGTGCCGACGAAGGCGGGTGAGTCGGTCAGGGAAAGAGCGAGCCAGCCGAGCGCGACCTGCTGCATCCACTGACCCAGCGAGGCGGCCATCGACCCGAACCAGAGCCGGCGGTAGGTCGGATAGCGGCCGAGAGAGGAGAAGATGCCGCCGCGCGTAGCGGGCAAGGCAGCGGGACTGGAAGGACCAGGGGCAATGCCAGCCGGGGCCGCCGGGACGGGGCGGAGCGATTCCTCCCGATCATCGTCGGTCGTGGGGCGGCCTCGGACGCGTTCGGCCGCATCGACCTCGATCGCTTGCCTCGCCACCGTTCCTCCCGGTTCACCCGCTCTCCTCGCGCCAATGCCACGGTTGCCCGGACTCGGCGGATCCGCCCCAGTCTATCAGGGGCGCTGACTCACTCCCGCGCGGGCACTGCAGCCGCCGGATCGGCCCCGGAAGGCCCGGGGCGTCGCGAAAGGAGATGTGGGGCACCAGCGCGGCGCGGTCCAACGTGGGATGTGGATGACGCTGATCGCGGATGGCCACTCGGAAGTCCTGTCCGGCGTGCCAGCCCTCGTCGGGCACGGTGATTCTGAATCGATGAACTTCTCTCAGCCGTTGCGCTTGTGGATTGCGGTTCACGGATGTAATGTGGGTAGTGTGGGATGAGCCCTCATGAAGAGGCCGGAGCCAGCGGGACAGCCTCCCGTCAAAGGCAATCCTGTCAATGCGCCGGGTGGCTCGCTGATCGCGTCGAGAGGAGCGTATGGTGGATCATACGGTAGTCGAGAATCCTCGTATGAACCTGATGCGCGCGGCCCTCTTGCCCGCACTAGCGACAGCCCTGACCTGGACACCCACCATGTTCATGAATACCGCCGAACCATTACCCACAGTACTGGTGGTGCTGCTCTTCGTCAGCGCACCGGCAGTGGCCCTCATCGTGAACTGGCGCCGGCCCGCGGCGACGGACGGGGGTCGCGCAACATACACTGCCATACCCCAGGTCTTCGTCCTGCCCGCCATGGTGTGGCTCGACATATGGCTCGCAGTCCAGAGCGGGGAAATCAAGAGAGGCTCCAGCGACGAAGCGATGTCCTACGGCGGAGGGATAACCCTGGCTGTCATCGTCGGGGTCATCCTCATGTGGCTCGTCGGCGGCGCGGGCCGACTCGGGTCGTGGTTGGAAGACAGGTAGTCATCCACCTCGCCCCTCATCCCCGGTCATCGCGACGTAGCGCCCCTTGATGGCGGCTTGCCAGGCGGACCGTTAGCAGGTCGTTTTGGGGAACGACGGCGAATCAGACAGATGCGCTCGGCCAACGGAGGCGGGGCACGGTCTCGGCCCGGTCGATGTCGCCGCCCGGGGCGAAGAAGCCCAACGCCAGCGCGGCTTCTTGGGCCCGGGTCGACTCGCTCACGTCCGGGTCCAGGAAGACGGTCTTGGCGAACTCACCGAGGTCCTCGACGATCCGCTCGTATCGATAGTAGGTGAGGGCGACCGGGTCGATCTCGACCGGGCCGTAACCGGCGAAGAACAGGTCCTCCTCGCGGGGGGTCACGACCCGGGCGATCCGCGAACCGACCACGAAGAGGAGGTCGCGCTCGCGCGGGGCGACGAGTGGGGCGTCCCAATCGACCAGCCAGAGGTGGCCGTCCTCACCGACCAGGATGTTGGCGGCGTGGATGTCGCCGTGGCAGAGGACCAACTCGAACGGCTTGGCCCGCAGGGTGGCCCCGAACCCCTCGGCCCGGGCGAGCAGGTCCCCGATCCGCACGACGTTTTCGCGCCAGAAGGCCGCTGGCCCGGCCGCCGCCTCGCCCGCGAAGGTCGTCTCGTGGACCACGCCGAGCATCCGGCGGACGAGGGAAGCCGAGGGGAGCGCGAAGTCCTCGGCCCGGAGTTGGCCACGGAAGCGGTCGCCGAGCCCGCTGTCGTGGGTCGCCCGCAGGGTAGCCCCGAACGCCCGCCACTGGTCGTCGGTCAGGCCGACGACGCTGGCTTCTCGCCCCAGAGGAACGGGTAGAGCACGACCGTAAAGCCGTCGTGGCCGTCCAGCCAGCTCCACATGTCGCCGTCTCGGGTCCGCAGGGGAGCGAGGACGGCGGGGATGCCATGATCGATCAGTGCCCGCGGGACGGTCAGGGCGGGGA
>JACCVE010000205.1 GCA_013698285.1 Chloroflexia bacterium
GACGGCTGGGACAGCTTCGCGGTCCTCTCCGCGCTGGCCGGGATCACGGCCCGGACCACGCTCGGGCCGGGCGTCGTCAACCCCTGGCACCGCCACCCGAACCTCATCGCCGCGTCGGTCGCCACGCTGGACCGCCTCTCCGGCGGCCGGGCCTTCCTCGGCCTGGGGCGCGGCCAGGTCGAGTGGTACCGGCGGTCGCTCGGTATCCAAGCTCTCCGCCCTCTCGCCGCCCTGGAAGAGACGATCGGGCTCCTGCGCCAGTGGTGGTCAGCGCCCCACGTCGCCGGTGGTCCGTCCCCGGGGCAAGGCGAAGACCCGGTCTTCCCGGTCCGGGAGTGGGAACGCTCCGTCGCCCCGGCCCAACGCGCGCCGGGCCCACCGATCTACCTGGCTGCCGTCGGACCGCGGGCCCTCGCCCTGGCCGGTCGGCTCACCGACGGGGTGCTCTTCAACGACTTCGCCTCGGAGACCTACCTGCGGGAGGCGATCGCGACCGTCCGCCAGGCGGCGGCGGACGCCGGTCGGGACCCGGCCCGCCTCGCCTTCATCGTCCGGGCGAACGTCCTGGTGACGGACGACCCCGGACCGGT
This sequence comes from Chloroflexia bacterium, assembly GCA_013698285.1. Lineage (GTDB taxonomy): Bacteria > Chloroflexota > Chloroflexia > Thermomicrobiales > UBA6265 > JACCVE01. The sequence continues at coordinate 591 of JACCVE010000205.1, forward strand.
CCTGGAGCGCCGCAAGGCTGGGTTCGCCCTGATCACGACCCTGCCGGGGATGGAGAGGATGGTCCGTTCCCCGGTCCACGACACCGCCGCGATCGTCGCCCGGGCCCGGGAGGCGATGCGGACCGTCGAGACGCTGGCGTCTGGCGGTGGTTTCCCGGCCCTGCGGCGCGCGGGGGACATGGTCGCCGCGAAGTCCGCGATCCCGACCGCCCTGATGGCCGAACTCTGCGTCGCCGGCCCCTTGCCGCTTGTCCGCGAGCGCCTCGCCCGGATGGCGACGATCGGCGTCACCGAGGTGACGGTCTCTCCGCCCCGGACCGGCGAGACCGCCGGCGAGTATGCCGCACGGCTCGCCGCGCTGCGGTGACCACGACGGAACCGACGGAGCGTCCCCGCGGCTCGCCCCGACACAAATCGACGTGCACGACCGGCGCGGCGAGCCTGGAGGAACGAAACGGGCTCGTCCGGCGTATAGGCAAGTGCAGCGTCTTCTCCGGCGCGGTGGACGGGCCGGAGAAGCGTGGTAGGGTACGCGGGCGACCAGTGAGATGATCTGGACCTGCCGTGCCCGCACACCGCTCGCGGCGGCCGCGCACCGGCGCGGATTCTCGTCTCGTCGGGCCGTTGGGGCTCCCCGCATGGGGCATCGTGAACCCAGCCGCCCCCGTTCATCGGAGGAATCCCATGCGCGTTGGCCGTGGTCGTCCACGAAATCCTCGATCCCTCGTCATCGCTCCCCGCGGGGTCCCGGTGTCCCCATCCCGGCCGCGATCCGCCCACCCCGGTGCCGGGGCGATGCGCCTGCTGCCGGCACTCCTGCTGCTGGTGGGACTGCTGTCCCCCTTCGCTCAGGAGGCCGCCGCCGCGCCGCGTCCTCGCCCGGTCGCTCAGATCCAGGACTCGCGGCGCGATGGCGCCCCGCCACCCATCCCCGAGCCGTCCCGGGTCGTGGCCATCGGCTCGTTCCAGACGGCCATCGGCTGTCCGGCGAACGACGACCCGACCTGCACCCTGACGGACTTGACCGACGACGGCGGCGTCTGGAGTGGCAGTTTCCTCCTGCCGCCCGGCCAGTACGACTACCGAGCCCTGGCCACCACTCCCGACGGCGACGTGTCGCTCGGTGAAGACGGCGATCCCGACGGCCAGGACGTGAGCTTCACGGTCACATCGCCGACGGGCGGCGCCTATTTCCTCTATGACACCCACACCGGCGAGGTTTCCGCGACAGCCTACGACCAGGAGTTGACGGTCCAGATCGACGCGCTCGGTGTCTTTGCCCTGCGGCCGATCGAGAACGACGAGTACGAGATCTTCCTGACGGCTCCGGCCGGCGTCTACCCCTACCAGATCCAGGCCAATGGCGAACCGATCGGAACGCCGGACGAGATCAACCTCGGTGCCGGGTCCCGCGTCCACATCGTGGCCGGCGCGGACGGAGAGACCATCGTCAAGGAGACGGTCGAGGTCGCGGCCCTGACCGTCCTCAAGACCGATGACGCCGGCCAATCCCTGGCTGGCTCTTGCTTCGCCCTGTTCGCGAGCCAAGATGACATCGTCAACCAGGCCTGCGACGCCGACGACGGCACGGACGACGGCAGCACCCTGCTCTTCTTCCCGGACGGCGTCGAGCCGGGCACGCTCGAGTTGGCCGAAACGCTCGTGCCGGAGGGCCAAGAGGCGGCCGAGGACCAGGATGTCCAGGTCGGCCCCGGGGGCCAGACCGTCACGGTCCAGGTCGCGGCGGGCGACGGCGAGCCGGACGACGCCGGCGAGGGCGACGAGCCGACGTCGACCAGTGACGGCCGCACGATCCAGGACGGCGACGATCCCACCGAGTCCGCCGCTGCCGATGACGTCGTCATCGACGGCGGCGACGATGGAGACGCTGGCGATGATGACGGCCTGACGCTTCGTTTGGAGACCCGTGACGGTGCCACCGGCGAGACGGTCGAGGGTGCCTGCTTCCGAGTTGAGACCCAGACCGACGAGGTCTGTGACGACGATGACGACGCGAGTGACGGCTTCGTCACGCTTGAAGGCGTCGACCAGGGTACCTACACCGTGACCGAGACACGGCCGCCGGATGGCTACCTGTCGGTCGGCGGCTTCGGCCTGGACATCTTCGCCGGCGGCGGCGAGGAATACTTCATCCCCCACGATGCCGACCCGGTCGCGCCGGCCGACGACGATGACCAGACCGAGACG
>JACCVE010000206.1 GCA_013698285.1 Chloroflexia bacterium
AGGAGAGCCTGTCGCTGCGGCGAGGGACCGGCGACATGTGGGGGTTGTCGAACGTGCTCGGAAACCTGGCGTGGCAGGAGCGGCTCCAGGGTGACGGGCGGCGGGCGGCGCGATTAGAGCGCGAGGCGCTCGCCGCGCTGTGGGGCATAGGGGCCGAGGCGGACCTCGCGGTCGGTCTGGAACGCGCGGCGGAGGTGGCCCTGGGATCGGACCGGCCAGCGGAGGCGGCGCGGCTCGGCGGCTCGGCGGCGCACCTGCGGCGGCGCACCGGGACCTCGGTGCGGTGGATGCATCGGGCGATGCACGAGGCGTTCATCAGCGCCGCTCGGGCGCACCTCGGCGAGACGGCCTTCGCGGCGGCATGGGCGGCTGGCGAGGGACTCGATCTGGCGGAGGCGGTGGCCGAGGCAGATGCCGTGCTCGCCCGCGCCGGCACCGCCCCCGACGCCACCTCTTGAGACGCGTCACCCGCCGCGTTCGGTCTCAGTCCGCGCGAGCGGGAGGTCCTCCGGCTACTCGCCACCGGTCTTTCCAACCGGGAGATCGCCGATACCTTGTTCATCAGCGTCCGCACCGTCGCCAATCACGTCTCGAACATCCTCGCCAAGCTCAACGTCTCAACCCGCGCCGCCGCCACCGACGCCGCTCACCGCCGGGGTCTCGCCTGACCCGCCCACCCCGTCCGGTCCGGATTTCCGTACCCCGGACCGGTCGAATGACCGATGCGCTGCCGAGCCGTGTCCCCCATGATGGGATGACGTCGGTCGGGACCGCCCGATCGACCTCACCGACCACCGGAGGAGCATCATGGACGGCAAGCACGACCTCGAAAGCAACAAGACCACCATCCGCCGTTGGGCGGAGCGTTTCTGGAACGAGAGCGACTTCGCCGAGACTCCCGCCCTCATCACCGCCGGCTTCGTCTGCCACCGCCCCGGCGGCCTCGAGGACATCGCCGGCCGCGAGGCCCACGACGCCTGGGTCGCCGGCGTCCGCGACGCGAACCCCGGGTTTCGGGTCGAGATCAACGACCTGATCGCCGAGGGCGACAAGGTCGCCTCCTCCTGGTGGGGCACCGGCCCCGGCATGCACTTCTACCACATGGAAGACGGCAAGATCGCCGAGATGTGGACCGTCGTGGCCCTGCCCGCGCCCTGACCCTGGTCACCGGCCCGGCGCCTGTAGTCGCCGCCGACGCGGGGGAGGGGACGGCAGCCCGATCCGCGAGTCGCTATCATGGGGCTATCGACCACTCACCGGGAGGTCATCACCCCATGGTCGTCAAGCCCGTTTGGGATGAAGACGAGCTCGCTGAAATCATTCGCCGGATCGTGGCCGTCGCCGCCCCGGAGCGCATCGTCCTGTTTGGCTCCTGGGCCCGCGGCCAGGCCGGGGCCGACAGCGACTTCGACCTCCTGGTCATCAAGCGGGGCCAGTTCCATCGTGGTCACCTGACCGAGGAGATCTATCGAAACCTCATCGGCGTCGGCCGGGCCGTCGATGTCGTGATCGTGACGCCCGAGGATGTCGAGCGATACCGAGCCAGCCCGGCTCTCGTCATCGCCCCGGCCCTCGATGAGGGGCAAACCGTCTATGCCGGCGATTGCCGCACACCCGTCGATCTCGTCGGGTTGATAGGCGCGGCGTGACATGTGTCTCCATGCCAAGACCGCTAGCTTCGACACTAGGCTGTTGCTGGTGATCACTGGATCACAGTGACACGCGCATTGCTATTTGTGACGGATGCGCGTAATACGGTCGTTGATGCGCGTCACCTTTGAGTCCGACCAAGTTAGGCGGTTGGCGGTCGAACCCGGATTTACCGGCGCGTTCGCCGCATCTGTCGTCACGAGATACCGGGAGCGTCTCCAGTTCATTGCCACTGCCCGTGACGAACGAGACTTCTTCGCATGGCGATCACTCCGCTTCGAGCGATTGAAGGGGAATCGTCATCACCAATATTCCATGCGGTTGAACGCGCAATGGCGATTAATCATGGAGATCAACGATGACTCCGAGGGGAAGCGCGTCAACATCATTGAAATCGTGGACTATCACTAGAGAGAGGAGAGGAGGACCATGACGACCTGGATACCAGCGGAGGTCTTCCCGCCGGGAGTATTCTTGAAGGAGGAATTAGAGGAGCGGGGACTCTCTCAGGTGGACCTCGCCCACATCATCGGCCGTCATCCGAATACGGTGAACGAGATCATCGCTGGGAAGCGATCCATTTCCCCGGCAATCGCTCGCGCGCTCGCCTCTGCCTTTGGCACGTCAGCCGAACTGTGGATGAACCTCGACTCGATGTACCAACTCTCGCGGGTCAGCTCGGACGATGACGACACGGTGTCCCGCCGGGCGACGCTCTACGCGAAGGCGCCCATCACCGAGATGATCCGTCGTGGATGGATCGATTCGTCTCCCGATATCGATGTCCTGGAGACTCGGGTCTGCCAGTTCTTCAACTTGGCTTCCATCGCTGATGAGCCATCGGTACTTTCCCATGCCGCGCGGAAGGCGACGACCTATCGCCAGCCCGCGACACCGGCTCAGATCGCATGGCTTCATCGTGCTCGTCACCTCGCTCAGGACGTGCCGGCAGAACCGTTCTCAGCCGATTCGGCAAACATGGTCGTCGATCGCCTGCGTAGGCTATCGACGGATGCGGAAGGCGTGGGTCAGGTGGCGGAAACACTGGCTCGGGCGGGCATCCGCTTCGTGATCGTCGAGCCACTTCCAGGTAGTCGCATCGACGGGGCGTGTCTCTGGGACGGCACATCGCCGATCATCGCGATGTCGCTACGGTACGACCGTATCGACAACTTCTGGTTCGTATTGTTTCACGAACTCGATCACGTCAGATCAGGGGAGCAATCCTTCGACATCGACATGACGGGTCATACAGACAGGGATGACCGGCCCCAGCGGGAACGCGAGGCAGATTCGTTCGCCGCTGGAGCGCTGATTCCGTCGAGGGAGATGGACGCATTCATCGAGCAGATGCGACCGTCCTTCCCCGCCGCCGCTATCGAGACCTTCGCCCACGCCGTACGCGTCCATCCAGGGGTCGTCGTGGGGCAGCTGCACCATCGCGGTGAGTTGCCGTACACCCGCGGCCGGAAAATGTTGGCGCCCATTCGGGCGTTGGTCACATCTAGGACCCGCACCGATGGTTGGTCAGCCTTTCGGCACGCACCCAACTGAGACGTGAACGCTCCCTTGTGACATGCTCGGAAACAGACCGGATGGGAATCGACGTAGGCCCGAATCCCCTCCCTACATCTTGCCTACCACCGGCAACGTGTGCAGCGCGTGCGGCACCACCAGGCACTCTGCCGCCCGACCTGGACCCGCCCCGACCTCGCCGGCGGCCCAGGCCAGCGCCTCTCCCATCTCCCCGAAGGCCGACATGCCGGCCGAACGGACCATTGCCTCGTCCTCGGCCCCGACCACCGCGACCCGGACATCCTCCAGCATCCGGGCCACGATGTAGGCCCGCTGCTCCCCCGGGAGGATGCCGTCGCGGCGGATGCGGGCGACGATCGCCGCCGGTCCGCCCGGGTCCCGCATCGCGGCCAGGAACCGGCGCTCGCCTACGCCGTCCCCTGCCCCCTCCTGGCAGCGGGCCGGGATGATCAGCACCCCGCCCGGCCGCACTACCGGCGTCGGCGCGTACTGGAGGTAGGTCGCGGCCCGGCTGGCCTGGTACATGTTGGCGTCCTTCGGCGCTCCGACCCCGGCGACCGCGATGTCCACC
>JACCVE010000229.1 GCA_013698285.1 Chloroflexia bacterium
ACAAGCCCAGGCCCGGGCCCGAGAGGACCGCCGCCAGGTCCTCGAAGACCTCCGGGAACGAAAGATCAATGCCGAAGAGGCGGCCCGGCGGCTCGCCAGCGGCACCTGACATGATGCTGAGTCCTGACGGGGACATCGAGGATCGGCCGCGACGGCGACCGAGAGAGAGGGAAACCGCGATGGGAGACGCCATGATGACCGAGCCGATCCGGACCGGGGGGGACGCGCCACCGGCACCGCCGGGCGACGACCGGCTGGAGATCCTGCGGATGGTCGAGTCCGGCGTCGTCACCGCCGACGAGGCCGCGACCCTGCTCGACGCGCTTCAGCGGTCCGAACGGCCCGGCGGCCAGTCCCGTGCCGAGGCCCGCGAGACCGCCCGGCCGATCGAGACGGCCCGGCGCCCCAAGACCCTCCGGATCAGGGTTACCGAGGAAGGGGCCAAGAAACCATCCGTCAACATCGTCCTGCCCCTGGGCCTGATCGACACCGGCCTCCAGATCGCCGAGCAGTATCTCGGTGACTACGTCGGGGACACCAGCGTCCTGCGGGACGCGGTGATGCAGGGGGTCGCGGGCGCGGTCCTCGATGTCCAAGACGAGGACCAGCACGTCGAGATCATCGTCGAATGACGCGGGCGGGACCGACACCGGCGGGCGCCGGTCCGCGACACCTGCCGGGTCACCCGCGCCGGGTGACGAGCGAAGGGGAGACGGCCATGACGGGGAATGGAAACGAGACGAGTACGGACCACATCGAGCGGCGCATCGGGATCGGCGGGAGTCAGACGGTGCTGCTGCGGGTCGACAACGTCCAGGGCCGGACGGTGGTCCTGACGGCGGACCGCGACGACGTGCTGGTCACCGCGACCAAGTGGGGCCGACCGGGCAGCGCCTACGACCAGGCCCGACTGGTGATCGACATCGACGACGGGACCGGGCGACGACTGATCGCGGTCCGACCGCACTTCGCGGTCTCCTCCCCCTTCGAGGGCGAGGGTTTCGACGTGGACCTCGGCCGCGACATCGCCCGCGACCTCGTCAAGGGGTTGTTCGGCCGCCGGGGGGCCGACCATGGCGCCGAGGGCGGGCAATCTCCCCTGCAACGGCGCGGCCGTGTCGGCTTCGACATCACCGTCGAGGTGCCCCGGACCCTGCCTGAAGGGAGCGAGGTCCAGATCCGGACCGCCTCCGGCGACATCGAGTGCGCAGGTGTCCACGGCCGGGTCGAGATCGCCTCGGCCTCCGGGGATGTCGCCCTCCGCGCCATCGCGGGAGACCTGACCGTCCAGACCGCCAGCGGCGACCTGGTCATCGACGGATTCACGGGCACCCTGACGACCCGCTCGGCGAGCGGTGATATCCGGGTCGACGGCGCCCGGGTGACGCGTTGGCTCGCCAATCTGGCCAGCGGCGACATCGACTTCACGGGAGACCTCGTCACCGGCGAAGACCACCGGCTCCAGACCGTCAGCGGCGACGTCCGCCTCCGTCTCGATGAGGGGACGGGGACCGAGATCGAGTTCAAGACCGTCTCCGGCAGCGGCATCACCAGCGGCGCCGTCCGCCGGACGGGCAAGCGCCAGTTCTACACCGGCCCCGAGGGCGTCGCCCGCGCCCGGGTCATGGTGAAGTCGGTCAGCGGCGACCTGGAGGTGATCACCCGTTCCCGCGTCGCCGCCACCCCGGGGAGCGGCTGGGCCACACCACCGGCCAAGCCCGACCCACCCACCCACGCGTCCCCCCCGGCCCCACCGAGCCCACCGTCGCCCCCATCGCCTCCCAGCTCGCCAATCCCGGCGACTCCGGCGACGCCTGCGACGCCCGCGACTCCGGCAACGCCCGCCATTCCGGCCACGGCGGCCACACCCCTCCATCCCCACACCCCTGTCGGGCCACCGGACGGCGACGATGAGCCCTGGGTCGTGACCAGACCCGACGACCCGGGCGCGGGACCGGCCGGGGATCGGCCCAGCGCGGGCCAGGCCGGCGCACACGCCGGCGGCCCCGTGATCCCCCTCGGGGACCCGGACCTCACCTACCCGCCTGGCAACGGACCCGCGGCGGGGCCACCGGACGACGCCGCCGGCGAACCGGATGCCGAGGCCGAGCGGATGGCCGTCTTGGCGGCGCTGGAGCGGGGCGAGATCGATGTCGATAGCGCGATGATGCGCCTCGACACCCTCCAGGAGGAGCGCCCGTGATCATCCC
>JACCVE010000232.1 GCA_013698285.1 Chloroflexia bacterium
CGGACCCGAGCGACCGGCCAACAGGTCCTCCTGGCCCCTGAGGAGCGGCACCAGAACGTGGCCGGAGCCTTTGTGGCGACCGGCGCGGTGACTGGGCACATGGTCCTGCTCGACGACGTGATCACCACCGGGGCGACGATCGGGGCGTGCCGGGAGGTGTTGCTGGCGGCGGGCGCCGCCCGGGTGACCATGGTCTCCCTCGCCCACGGCGGGTGAGAGGTATCCCGTCCCGTCATGGGGCCGGCCCGACGGCAGAAAACGGGACCGGCAATGGCATGGTGCGTGCCGGCACTGGGCAAGTGGCTGGCGAATCACCCAAGTCGGTGATGGCGTCCCCGTGCTCCGAGGGGAGCCCCGCACCATGCGCGCGATGTGGGCTTCCCGGCGCGGTGTCGGCGATGGAGCGGGTCGCTCTTGGCCACGGCGCGAGTATTGCCCAGGCGCATCTCCAGCCACGGGCGCCTGTCCCTCATACGGAACCCGGGTGATGACCCGGATATCGGAGCGCCAGGGTTTCCCGGGGATGACGCGCGGCCGCGGCCCGGGAGGATACGAGGTCCTCCCGTCCCCGTACCCGCCGACGACCGGTCATCACCGGTTCATCCGGATTCCGTATCGTGGTCCCTCCGTGACGAGGGCGGACCATCGGTGAGGGATGGCGGGCCCCGATCCACCCGGCGCCGCGATGCGCGATCCTGGCAGCGCGTCTTGCTGAGCCGGGCGGAGGTGCCGCCGTGGATCTCCGCCGTGGGATGCTGCCGAAGCTGGCCGCCGGCATTGGCGAGGGGTAGGGACAGTCAATCCGGGGCGGACGTGTGCCGCGATGTGGGCCTGGGCGCTGGGAGTCTCGTTCGTCGCCATGATGGTGCCGGGATCCCCGACCAAGACCCCCGGCGCGGTCACCTCAGGAGTTGGCGGGCCGTCTCGGCCCGGGCCCAGGCGTCGGCGTCGCGGATGGCGGCCAATGTGAGGTCGGACGTGGGGCGGTGGGCGGCGAGGACCCGCTCGATGGTGGCGGCGATGCCGGTGAAGGGAACGCGACCCTCGACGAAGGCATGGACGAGGACCTCGTCGGCGGCGCTGAGGACGGTCGGGTAGGTCGAGCCAGCCTGGCCCGCTTCCCGCGCCAGGCGGAGGGCGGGGAAGCGGGTCTCGTCCGGGGCCTCGAAGGTGAGGGCGCCGACCTCATCGAGTCTCAGGTGACGCTGGGGGCCCGGGATGTGGTGGGGATAGGTGAGGGCGAATTGGATCGGCAGCCGCATGTCCGGGTAGCTCAGTTGGGCGATCTGGCTGCCGTCGGCGAAGGCGACCAGTGAGTGGACGATGCTCTCGGGGTGGACGACCACCTCGATCCGCTCGTAGGGGATGCCGAAGAGCCAGTGCGCCTCGATGACCTCCAGGCCCTTGTTCATCAGCGTCGCGCTGTCGATCGTCACCTTTTGACCCATGGTCCAGGTGGGGTGGTGGAGGGCGTCGGTGGCGCGGACGCCGGCCAGGCGAGCGGCATCGAGGCCCCGGAACGGGCCGCCCGAGGCGGTGAGGACCAGCCGGTCGATGTCGGCATGGAACCCGCCCAGGAGCGCTTGCCAGAGGGCGCTGTGCTCGCTGTCGACCGGGCGGAGATGGCTGCCGTGAGCCGCGATCGCCGCCGCCACGAGGGCGCCGGCACAGACGATGGTCTCCTTGTTGGCGATCGCGACGATCTTGCCGGCGGCGATCGCGGCCAGGGTCGGCTCGATCGCGGCGTGGCCGGAGGTGGCGACGACGACGATGCCGGCATCCCGGTGGGTGGCGGCGGCGGTCAGCCCCTCGGTGCCGATCAGGAGCGATGAGCCGGCCGGGAGGTCCAGGTCCCCGGTGGGGTGCTCCAGGGCGACGAGGTCGGGCCGGAACGCGCGCGCTTGGCCGGCGAGCAGGGCGACGTTGGACCCCGCCGCCAGGGCGACGACCCGGAAACGTTCGGGGTGGTGCGTGATGACGTCGAGGGTCTGGGTGCCGACCGACCCGGTGGAGCCGAGGACGGCGACCCCGAGGGGGGCGGACGATGGCCCCCGAGGGGACGCGGGCCGGACCAGTGGGACCAGGCATACCAAACGATCCCGAGCGCCCACGAGGTCCGGGCCGCCTATGTGTCGCGGGGTCGTCTCCAAACGGGTCTCTCCCTGGCGTGGATCGAATCGGCGTGGTGGCGAGCGCGGCGAGTCGAAGGTTCCCGATGACCTGGCGGGTCAGGAGCCGGGTGCCCAGAGGACATCGGCGAAGTCACGGACGAAGAGGCCGGCGACGAGAACGACGACCAGGGCGTCGATGCGGTCCAGCACGCCGCCGTGACCCCGGATGAGGGTGCCGCTGTCCTTGACCCCGGCCTGGCGCTTCATGAGGGATTGGGCGAGGTCACCGACTTGACCGGCGGCGCCGAGGACGCACCCGATCGCGACGGCGGCCACGGTGGGCAATCCCAATCCGAACACCGCCGAGGCGATCGCCATCGTCGCGGCGGCGGCGGCGATGCCGCCGGCGGCACCCTCGACGGTCTTCTTGGGACTGACGGCGGGCATCAGGAGACGACGACCGAACCGCCGGCCGACGAGGAAGGCGCCGGTGTCGGCTCCCCAGGTCAACAGGACCAGCGAGAGCAGCCAGGCCAACCCGCGGGGGTGGGTGACCCAATCGCCGGCCAGGGCTCCGGCGAGGCCGGTGACCCAGGTCGCGCTCGCCTCGCTGACCGGGCCACCGGTCTGGCGAAGCTCGATGGCGGCGAGGAGGGGCAGGCCGAGATAGAAGGTACCGGCCGTCCCGAGTCCCCAGTCGACCAGGCTGGCGGAGCGACCGTCGGCGGACCGGACCAAGGCCCGCCAGAGGGGGAGGGCGACGGCGAGGGCGCAGGTGGCCAAGAGGCCCCGGGCGGAGTACCCGGTCCAGGCGACGATCCCGAAGAGGGGGACGATGGCGTAGCCGGAGGCGGTCGAGCGAGTGCCGATCAGGGAGGCGATGGTCAGGTACTCGCGGTAGCCGACCAGGCACAGGAGCGTCATCATGACGGCGAAGACGGGACCGCCGGAGATGATCGGCACGAGACCGACCACGACGACCCCGGCCGCGCCGATCACCCGCTCGCGCATGGGTCCCGCCTACGATCCCGGCGCGGTCGACGCCGAGACGTGTCCGAAGCGGCGCTCGCGACGGGCGTAGTCGTCGAGGGCACACCGCAAGTCGTCCGGCCCGAAGTCTGGCCAGAGGACGGGGGTGAAGAAGAACTCGGCGTAGGCGGCCTGCCAGAGCAGGAAGTTACTCATCCGGTGCTCGCCGGAGGTCCGGATGACGAGGTCAGGATCGGGCACATCTCCCGTGTAGAGGTGCTGGCGGAGGGTTTGCTCGTCCAGGTCCGTGGGATCGATCCCGGCGGCGAGGAGGGATCGGACCGCGTGGAGCAATTCTTGGCGGCCACCGTAATTGAAGGCCAGGGTGAGGACGAGGCGGTCGTTGTGCTTGGTGCGGTCGATCGCGTCGAGGATCGCCTCGCGGGTGGCGCCGGGCAATTCGGTGAGGCTGCCGATGTGGCGGAGTTGGGCGCCCTGGTCATGGAGTTCCTCGACCTCGCGGCCGAGCACCTCGCCGAGGATGCGGAGGATGCCGCTGACCTCGTCGGCCGGGCGGCGCCAGTTCTCGGTCGAGAAGGCCCACAGCGTCAGGTAGCGAATCCCGGCCGCCCCGGCGGCCCGCGTGATGCGCCGGATGTTCTCGGTGCCCTGCTCGTGCCCCTCGATGCGGGGCAGACCACGCTGGGCCGCCCATCGCCCGTTCCCGTCCATGATGATCGCGACATGACGGGGTACGACGGGTCCAACGGCGGGCGTGATGCCGCCCGCGGCGGGCGCGGTCGTGCTGGAGTCCCCGGGGGCGGGTGGCCCCTCGGGCGCTTCGGTCCGGGCTGGTGGGGTGCTCACCACGTCCTGCATCGGTGCCGGCACGGCCGGCGGCCCTCCTGGTGATCGTCTCTGGTCGGTCTCGCCGGTGACCGGCGGCAAGCGCCGGGATCGGGTACAGGGTCGGACGCGTTGGGAGCCGGGTCGGTCAGACCTCGAGGAGTTCGGCTTCCTTGCCCTTGCCGACCTTGTCTGTCTCGTCGGTGAAGCGCTTGGTCAGTTCGTCGAGCTGATTCGAGGCCCGTCGCTCCTCGTCCTCGGAGACCTCTTTGTCCTGGAGCAGGGTCTTGAGCTGGGTCATGGCGTCGCGGCGGACGTTGCGGATGGCCACCTTGGCATCCTCGACGTTGCCGTGGACGACCTTGACGAGCTGCTTGCGGCGATCGGCGGTGAGGGGCGGGATGGAGATCCGGATCACCTGGCCGTCGTTGTTGGGGTTGAGCCCGAGGTCGGACTTCTGGATGGCCTTCTCGATCAGCCCCATCGTGCCACGGTCCCAGGGCTGGATGACGAGGAGGCGCGGTTCGGGGACCGAGACGCCCGCCAGTTGATTGAGGGGCGTCGCGGCGCCGTAGTAGTCGACGGTGATGCGATCGACCAGGGCCGGAGAGGCCCGGCCGGTCCGGATGCCTTCCAGGTCCCGGTGAAGGGCAACGATCGCCTTTCGCATCCTGCTCTCGGCGTCGGCCGCCACATCCGCGATCATCGGTCGTCCTCCCTCGTCTCAGCCCGCCCCGGAACCCCGTGACCGGCTCCGGCCCGAACGAACAATCGTCGAGCAGGATAGGTTATACCACCAGCCGGTCTCCCGGGGACCGCGGCACGGTGGGGGCCGTGCCGACCAGGGTGCCGATGGTCTCCCCGCGTACGGCGCGTTCGATCTCGCCATCGCCGCCCATGCGGAAGACGAGGATCGAGAGGTCGTTGTCCCGGCAGAGGGCGAGGGCCGACCCGTCCATCACCTGGAGGTTGCGCTCCAGGGCTTCCTGGTGGGTGACGGTGGCGTAGAAGACGGCGGTGGGGTCCTTGGCGGGGTCGGCGGAGTAGACGCCATCGACCTGGTTCTTGGCCATCATCAGGATATCGACATCGAGTTCGAGGGCCCGCAGGGCGGCGGCGGTGTCGGTCGTGAAGTAGGGGTTGCCGGTGCCGGCGGCGAGGATCACGACGCGACCCTTCTCCATGTGGCGGATCGCGCGGCGCCGGATGTAGGGCTCGGCGACCTCCTGCATCTCGATCGCGGTCATCACCCGGGTGTGGACGCCGGCCTTCTCCAGGGAATCCTGGAGGGCGAGGGCATTCAGGACGGTGGCGACCATCCCCATGTAGTCGGCGGTGGCGCGGTCCATCCCCTTGCTGCTGGCAGAGAGGCCGCGCCAGATGTTGCCGCCCCCGATCACGACGGCCACCTCGGTCCCCAGGGCGATGACGTCGCGCAATTCACCGGCGATCCGCTGGGCGACGGCGGGGTCGATGCCGAAGGCGGCGTCGCCCATCAGGGCCTCGCCGCTCAGCTTGAGGAGGATTCGCCGGTACGGTTGGGTCACCACGGCTCCTGGCGAGACGGAAGTCGGAAGTCGGAAGACGAGAGACGGAAGTCGGAGGACGGAAGTCGGTAGTCGGTAGTCATAATAACGAGGGTCGATGACAGGAAACGGGAGGATGACGGTAGGGCGACCGGTGCTGGCTGCCCCGTTCGGGCTCGTTTCTTCCGACTTCCGACGACCGCCTACCGACTCTCGTCGGTGGCGGGCTGGTCGGCACCGACCTCGAAGCGGGAGAAGCGGCGGATGATGATGTTCTCGCCGAGCTTGGCGATGGCGTCGCGGACCAGGTCGGAGATGGCCACCTTGGGGTCCTTGATGTAGGGTTGGTTGAGGAGGGCGACGGCTTCGAGAGCCTTGTCCCGGCTGCCGTACTCGGCGTCGAGGGTGACGAGCTGGGCCTCGTCGAGGTCGCTGCCCTGGACGACGCGGGGGTTGGTGGCGGCGATCTGGAGGGCGACGTCGTGGGCCAGGGTCCGGAAGTCCGGGGTGCGGGCGACGAAGTCGGTCTCGCAGTTGATCTCGACGATGACGCCGATGCGACCGCCGGCATGGATGTAGGGCTCGACGAGGCCCTGCTGGGCGGCCCGGCCGGACTTCTTCTCGGCCTTGGCGAGGCCCTGCTGGCGCAGGACGTTGCTGGCGCGGGCCATGTCGCCGTCGGCCTCTTGGAGGGCCCGCTTGCAGTCCATGATGCCGGCGCCGGTCTGCTCGCGCAAGGTCTTGACTTGTTCAGCGCTGATAGCCACGGGGTTCGTTTCTCCTCGGGATAGGGACGTTCGTCGCACGGTGGTGCCTGGGTGACCCGTGTCCGCATCTGGCGGGGCGGGTCACCAGGAGCGACGTCTGCTAGGTCGTGGCGGTTGCCGGTGTGTCGCCGGTCACGTCGGTAGTCGTGGCGGTTGCCGGTGTGTCGCGGGTCACGTCGGACGCCACGGCGTCGGTCGTGGCG
>JACCVE010000235.1 GCA_013698285.1 Chloroflexia bacterium
CGCCACGACCAGGTCTGCGCTCAAGATGAGTGCCCCCACAAGGGCGACCGCCGCCCAGCGGGGCTCGGTGACCAGGAGTCGGATGACCCGGGGGGCCCCCAGGGCGCATATCCCGAGCGGGATCAGCCAGATCGGCGCCTCCGCGACGCCGACCCCGACCGCGATGGCGCCGAGCATGGCGCCGATCCCCGCGGTCGCCCGGGCGGTCCGGGAGCCGTTCCACAGACTCCTCGACCAGCCGTCCCAGGGCTGCCGGTTCGCCAGCGATGGCGAGCTCATCCAGGTATCGCCTTGGCCCCGGCCTACCCGGTCACACGGGGAGGCCCTCCCCGGCGCTCGCCGCCCGCCGCACTGAGAGCAGGCACTCGCTCTTCGGCCCGACCATCGAACTCCGGCTCTTGCCGGTCAAGGTCAGTCTCCTGCCAGTCGGGAGGGAGCGACTCGCCCTCCGTGTCCTCGGGTGGGCCTGCGTCGGCCGGGGGCCGTGCGACGTCCTCCCTCGCTTCGAGTAAGTCAAGACCTCTCAACTTGAACTCGGCGAAGACGAGGAGGAGACCGAGGAGCGCTCCAGCGAGCGCCGCGAGCCCGGTGACCTGGATCGCGCGCACGTCAGGGCCCGCGGACGGGACCGGAGTGGACTCGAGGAACTGCAGCGTGTACGCCTTGTACGCGCGCAGGACCCATTTCGAGGCCTCACGCGAGTACGCGACGATCAGGGGATCCACCGAAACGCCCTCCCTGGCGCTCACCTCCACGGTGATGACATCGGTGCCAGGCTCGAGCGACGACGTCAACTCGTAGTCGCCCGGCGGCACGCCGGCCCTCAACACGGCGTCGAGGATCCGGTCCGTCTCGATGACCCGGGCGACGGTCCGCGTCAGCTGCGAGTTCGTTCCTCCTGTGCTGCGGAGAGTGTCGGGCACCCCTTCTGCGGGGGTGTCCAGATTGGGGCGCAGGACGAAGGCGATGAGCGTCTTCTCGCGCGGCGCCTCGCGGGGCCCGAGGAACCACGCCGCCGCGGCGGCCACCGCCGCGCAGGCCAGCAGGACCCAGGCGCGACGCAGCACTAGCGCGGCCATGGCATTCCTTGCGGCAGTCCCGGGAGCATCCATGCAGCGTTCAAGATAGCCGCTCCGGCACCGTCCATGAAATTACGACTCATATATCCGGCCAGTGGGAACTTCCAACAATCGTCTAGGGCCACCGGCCTGACCTACGCCGATCGCCCCGTGCCGACGACTCCCTCGCTGTGGCGGAGACCCGCCAGCGTCAATGAACCCGCGGACGGGAGTCCCCATGCAGGCCACGAGAATGACTCAGTCCCACAGCCCGTCGATCACGGGGCGCCGCACCGGCGGCCTGATGGCGGCGATCGGCGTCCTCTTGGTCGCCGTGCTCGCGAGCGCCCCGGCCGCCGAAGCCCGCCGTGCGACCCGGCCGACCGTCAATTCTGTTCCCGTCGTTACTGGGACCGCGCAGGCGGGCCAGAGCCTCACGAGTTCGAACGGGACGTGGTCGGGGTCGACGCCGATGACCTTCACACGGCAGTGGCGGGTGTGCGACTCGGCCGGCTCGAGCTGCGTCTCCACGGGCACGAGTACGGCCACGTACCTGCTGGCCGACAGCGACGTCGGACACACGCTGAGGCTCCAGGTGACCGCAAAGAACGCCGTCGGCACCGCCACCGCCACCTCGTCGGCGACCTCGGTCGTCCTCTCGGCGGCCCCTGCCATCACCCCCACAGCCCCCACCCCCGCCGTCTCCAAGCTCGCCACGATGGAGAGCGGGGGCTTCGGCGAGTTCAGCTCGATCAACTCGGGGAGCCAGGGGACGATGTCGGTCGACTCCTCGCGCGCCTACGAGGGAACGCGCTCGGGACACGCCTCGACGCCCGCCGGCCTGTTCAACAAGTTCGCCCGCGGCATCTTCAACGTCGACTGGGATCAGGGCAGCGACGTGTGGTACGGCGGGGCGATCTACCTGCCGGAGGACTTCTACTCGCGCCAGCAGGGCGACGTCGACATCATCCGCTGGGACAACTGGGCGCTCGCCCAGCGCTCCCAGGACCAGTCGGGGGTGACCATCCGCTGGGACGGCAAGCTCGCGATGCTGT
>JACCVE010000239.1 GCA_013698285.1 Chloroflexia bacterium
AGACGTCCGTTCCTGAGAAGGGCGCCGCAAGCGACGCCCCTACCGAATCATGGTTGGTTGACGAGATGCCAGTCTCGGTACTCAGTGTTCAGCCGGGTCTCGTACGAAACACCGCCCGAGACGCGCGTCTCGGGCGGTGTGCGGTTTTGCGGTCGGTCGTCGACGGGTCGCTAGTCGTGGATCTCGACCCGGATGCCGACGCTGGCCCACTCGTAGATGAAGTCGGCCACGTCGAGCGGCAGGTTGATGCAGCCGTGGCTCATCCGGTTGCCGAAGTTGTCGTGCCAGTAGGCGCCGTGGATGGCGTGGCCACGGTCGGTGAAGTACATCACGTCGGGGACCTTGGGCACGTCGTAGTACTCGCCGCCGAGGACGCCCTCCATGTCCTGCTCCTTGACCTTGGAGTTGACGAAGTAGCTGCCGGTCGGCGTCTCGAAATCGTCCTTGCCGGTGCTGACCAGGGTCTCGAGGATCACGGTGTCACCCTGCCAGGCCTTCATCGACTGGTCACCGAGGTCGATCTCCAACCACCGCTCGCCGTCGGGGTCGGCGCCGACGGCCTCGACGCGGTCGGGGATGGTCTGGGGGGCGGGCGGCACGAAGAGCGATTCGCTGTAGGCGGGCAGGTCGCCCTGGCCCAGGGGGGTCGTGTCGAGACCGTACCGCTGGGCCAGCATCCGGCCGAGCGGGATCATGGCGATGTCGGCCCCGGGCTGCCAGGTCAGGGCACCGCGTTCGAAGATCTGATAGGAGATGCCGTCGAGGATGTACTCCTCGGTGACCGGGAAGCCGAGGTACCACTGCTCGCCGGACACTTCCCAGAAGGTCTTGAAGCCGTCGTAGATGCTGTGCCCGGTCTCGGGCACGTAGCGCCACGTCTCGGAGTCGTCCTGGAGCTTGCTCTCCGGCAGCGGCAGCCAGGCCTGGGCGGCGCGGGCCAGTTCCATGTCGCGGCGGTCGAGTTTGCCCCCGATTCCCCGGGGAAGCATCGGTGGCCGGATCTCTTCCCCGATCGGGGCGACCTTGACATAGTTGCCGTTCGTGTCCCCCTCGGGCCAGTACTCGAACCGGGCGTAGCTATAGTACTGGACGACGTGGCCATTGTCGAGCCAGATCTCGGGGGTGATCGGGTAGCCATAGGCATTGGCACCCCCCGCCTCCCGCCAGAGGTCGAGGAACCAACCGTCGATGGCGTGGCCGGTCTCGGGGATGTAGACGGTGCGGGGCGGGGACCAGTCGGAGGGGAAGAGGGCGGTGTCCTGGTCGGCGTCGACCGTGGCGGAGGGGTCGTCGACGGCGGAGGCGTCATCGACGACCACCGGTTCTGCTGCCTGGTCATCCTCCACGATCGGCGGCGCGGTGGCGTCCTGGGCGGCCACCGATGCCGGGGCCATGACGGCGCCGAGCACGAGCAACGCGATCAGCCCGTGCAGGGCAAGGCCGCCGTGGCCTCGGAGGGGACTCCCGCCCCTCGCCGCCACCCGGCCCGTGACGCGCGATCGCGATGTGGTGATGCTCCGGCGCAACATGGTCTTGTCCCCCGCTCCCCGTCTCCGGGATGATCTGGTCCGAACGCGTTCGCCCCCGGTGGCCCGTCCCCCGGTGCGCGGTGCGCGATTCCCAGTCCCGTCCGCCGGGACCGCACGATTCCGGGACATCGTGTCCCCGTCACCCGTCCCAACGCACGATCTGGTCACCAGGTTTCCCTGGTCGGGCACCGATGTCGCACCGGGCGGGGGGCGAGGTGGGGGCCGTGAGGCCTCGACGAAACCGGTGTCGGGACCCATCGAACGCTGGTCGGTACCGTGACCGTAGCATGGCTGGAGGGCGGGCGCAAGGGTTCCAGGGAGTCAACGATACCTATGTACGGACATGTGACGAGAGCCCGTCCGACCGGGCACGGATTCGGGCCACTCGGAGGCTCGATCGCACGCCGAAAACGACCAGATGCGGACCCCCGCCACCTCATGATCGCGCCATGGGAGAGCGCGGGGCCTTTCCCCCGCCACCGCCGCGGCCCGTTCCCCGATCCGGCGACCTCTGATATACTCGGCCAGCGACCACGGAATGAAAGGAGGATTTCACTTGGTGAAAGACCTGCTGGCTGCCCCCGGCAAATCCACCAGTGCCGTCAAGCTCAACCGGTCTGTGCAGCGGGTGGCCACGCTGCTCAAGGCCTTCACCGTGACGCGAGGCAGCCTCACGCTGACCGAGCTCGGCAAGGCGACCGGGCTCCCCGAGAGTACGGTCTACCGCCTGCTCGCGACCCTCCAGGAGGAGGGGTTGGTCGAGCGGACGGGGGAAGGCCACGGCCGCTACCGGTTGGGCCTGGAACTCTTTCGATTGGGGAGTGCCGTCCTGAACGGTCGCGGGCTCGGACGCGAGATCTTCCCGCACGTCCAGGCACTCGCCGACGACACCGGAGAGACCGTCAACCTCGGTGTCCTGTACGGGTTCAACGTGCTCTATGTCCACAAGATCGAGAGCGAGAAGCCGCTCCGCGCCAGCCTGACGATCGGTAGCGCGTCGGTGCCGGCGCACTGTTCGGCCAACGGCAAGGCGTTGCTGGCCCACGTGTCCGACGATCGCTTGGGACGTCTCATGGGCTCCCTGCCGCTCGAGCGACGCGGACCGAACACGATCACGGATCGAGATGCCTTGCGACGGGAACTCGGGTGGATCCGCGAGCGAGGCTATTCGGTCGATGACTTGGAGTTCGCCGACGACATCCGCGCGGTGGCCGCCCCGGTTCGCGATCACCATGGGGACGTCGTCGCGGCTATTGCCGTCGCCGGTCCGGCGACACGGTTCTCGCTCGAGGGGGTTCACGAGCTGGCTCCCCGGGTCATCAGCACGGCGGGAGGGATCTCAGCGCAGCTCGGCCACGTCATGGCAGGGCCCGGTCGGGTCCACGAGGCACCGCAGTCGCCGCTCACCGGAGAGAAGGAGGACGATCGATGGACCGCCTGAACCGCCGAAGGTTGTTGAAGGGGACCGCCGCGCTGGGAGGCCTGGCGGTGCTGCCGACGTCGGCGTTCGCCGCTCCCGCCCTGATCAGACAGACCGGCGATGACCCCACACTTGGGCCATACCAGGAAGCGAAGATCGACTGGCGACAGGCTGAGGGTGAGTCGATTGCCCTCCTCGTGACGCCGGCCCACTACTTCGAGAAGTTCCGGGCCGTCACGGAGGACGTCTTCACCGAGCTGACGGGCATCGAGGTCCAGTTCGAGGTGATCCCGCCGAAGGAACTCCGCGAGAAGGCGGTCCTCGACCTCGCCGCCGGGTCCGGGAACTACGCCAGCCACACCGGCGACCCGATGTACCTGCCGCTCTACCAGTCCAACGAGTGGGTCGACCCGCTCGACGACTACCTCAACGACCCGACCCTGACCGACCCGGCGTGGTTCGCGGTCGACGACATCATCCCGAACTGGATCGAGGCCGATTCGGTGGACGGCACGCTCTACGGCATGCCGGTCGAGGGCGAGGCGACCATCCATATCTACCGGAGCGATATCTACCAGGAGATGGGGATCCAGCCGCCCCAGACGCTCGAAGAGCTCGCCCAGTCTGCCGCGGCGATCCACACGCCGGATCGGGCCGGGATGGCCCTGCGAGGGTTCCAGGGCGCCGGCCAGAACATGTACATCTTCCCGTCGCTCTTCCTCGAGTTCGGCGGGGAGTGGTTCGATGCCGATGGCAACCCGACGCTCAACAGCGCGGCCGGAGTCGACGCACTCCAGTACTACGTTGACGTTCTGCAATACGCCCCGGCCGGGGTGGAGAACTGGAACTGGCCCGAGATCATGGAGGCCTTCGCGGGCGGCGGCGTGGCCCAGTACGTCGACGCCAACAGCACGGCCTCCGTCATCGAGAACCCCGCATCCTCCACGGTCGTCGGCAAGGTCGGCTACCAGCGGTGGCCCGCCGGCCCGTCCGGCCGCCGCGTGACCAGCATCTGGA
>JACCVE010000243.1 GCA_013698285.1 Chloroflexia bacterium
CAAGTTGGCCGAGACGATCGTGGCCGCATGCTGTCCCGGCACCCCGATTGCGCCCCCGGCTGCGGCTGGTCGTCGCGGTGGGACCACCCGCCGCTAGTGACCGTGGTCTCGTCGTGGACCCGAGCGACGAGCACCGTGAGTATCGGGCGGCCCCTTGCCCGTCTCGAATCGTCCGGACGACTCCCCGGTCCGCTGCCGGCGGCGGTGGATGGTCCTCATCCGCGTTGACGACCCATGGTCCTGATCCGCGTTGACGACCCGTGCATGGCGGTGCTAGACTCCGCCGTCGTGCGCCCGGGCTCGGGATCGGCCATGGGTCGCTCCTCGTGACCTAGATCGGGTGCTTTGATCGAATGTCCAGAGATCGCTGACACCACAGTCGCCGTCGATGGTCCCACGGGATCGGTCCGGGGCGATCGCCCAATCGATGTGTCTTATCCAGTAGGGAGCAACACCGCGTGATCAAGCTGCGACTGCGTCGAATGGGGGCCAAGCGACGGCCGAGCTATCGGATCGTGGCGGCCGAGAGCCGTTCGCCGCGCGATGGCCGGTTCATCGAGTCGGTCGGGCACTACGACCCGCTGACCGACCCTGCCACGATCAAGATCGACGAGGAGCGCGTCCGGTACTGGCTCAGCAACGGGGCCCAGCCCACGGAGACGGTGGCCAGCATCTTTAAGCGCCACGGTATCACGCGGGGGAAGTGGCCCAACACGACCCAGACGGAACGGGTCTCGACGGCCGTGGACGGTGAGGTCCCGGCGGAGGTCGCCGCCCCGGTCGCCCCGGCGAAGGTGACCCGGGCCCGGCGCCCGGCCGCCGCGAGCACGACGCCGGCTACCTGATCCTTCGCGATCGAGACACGGTGATGGGAACCCGGGGCGTGAGACGCCCCGCTCACGGGGGTGGCCTTCGGGTTGCCCCCGGCGGCTTTGGTATGATCGGGGTGAGATGGGCCGACCATCCACGACGGGAGCCGGGGGAGCGAGGGCGACACGATGGATGATGCGCGCGGCGTCAGCGCCGGAGCCGGGCCCAGGCCCAGTGACGACGAGGGAGCGGACGATGCCCCGTTCGACGCGACCCAAGCCGGCATGGCCGGCCCCGGCGACGACGGCGGCTTCGCCGGGGAGGAGCCCTCGCCGGCACGGGCGGGTCAGGCCGGCGACGATGACGACGATGCGCCCGAGGACGACGAGGGCGATCCTGGTTGGGTGAACGCGGATACCCGTGTGGACGCCGGAGATGGCCAGGACCCGGTCGAGCGGCTGCGGGGCCTAGTCACCTATTTGGCCACGAATTTGGTCGATGAGCCAGACGAGGTGGCCGTGACGGTCGAGCAGCGCGGCGCCGCCGTCCATGTCCAGGTCCAGGTCGCGCCGGACGACCTGGGCAAGGTGATCGGCCGCCAGGGCCGCGTCGCCCGGGCCATGCGCACGACCCTGATGATCGCGGGTTCCCGCGACAACCTCCGGACTTCCCTTGCCATCGAAGAATAGTCGCCCCGGCGACGCCGCGGACGTGGCCCCGGCCACGGGGGCGTCCGGCTCCACCACTCCCCCCCGAGACGGGGAACGGCCGGGCACACCATCGCACTCTCCCCGTCGCAAGGGGGGCAAGTCCGGTCCACCGCCCACGACCCCGGCACCGGGCACCGGGCGCACCCGGCCGGGCCGGACGCAGGGACGATTCCGGCGCCTGAGCGAGACGCTGGGCCCGGACGCCGCCGACGACCCTCGGGCGCAGTGGTTCACGGTTGGGATCATCACGGGCACCCACGGCATCGCCGGGGAGACCAAGGTCCGCCTGGTCACCGACGACCCCGAGTACCTGCTGACTCGCACGAGCTTGCTCGTCGGCGACGAGACGAGCCCCCGGAAGGTGCTCTCGACCCGGATGCACGCCGGCCAGTTGCTGGTGATGTTCGCGGGGGTCACCACCCCCGAGGAGGCGGCGGCGCTGCGGGGCTTGCCGATCACCCTGCCGGGCTCAGAGGTCCGACCGCTGGCCGAGGGCGAATTCTTCCATTATCAATTGATGGGGTTGGACGTCTTCGACGAGACCGACCAGCCGATCGGGAGGGTGACCGACCTGATCGAGACGGGTGCCAACGATGTCCTGGTCATCTCTCCCGCCGAGGGACCGGACATCCTGCTGCCCTACCTGGCCGAGGTCGTCCTCTCGGTCGACCCCGTCGCCGGCCGGATGGTCGTCCGGCCCCTGGACTACGTGAATTAGTCGGAAGTCGGTAGACGGAAGAACGAGAGTCGAGGGGCAGGGGGCAGGGCACTCTTCCCGTCTAGCGTCTAGCGTCTAGCGTCTTGCGTCTTGCGTCTAGCGTCTACCGACTGCCGACTGCCGACCAGCACCCGGACGACCAGCGCGGCGGCGCGCTTGCCGACCTCGGCGGTCGGGAACGCGGTGAATCCCCCGGCCAGGTCGGTGGCGGCATGGAACTCGTTGTTGGAGATGTCCTTCACCGTCAGGAAGGGCATGCCGTGCAGGGCGCAGACCTGGGCGATGGCGGCCGCCTCCATGTCCTCGCAGAGGGTGCCATGGCGGCCGTGGAGCAGGTCGAGGCGGGCGTGGGCTTGGGTCCAGATGTCGGCCGAGGCGACGGGCCCGGTATGGATGACCGGCTCGCGGTAGGCGACCCCGGCCGGCCAGCCCGCCTCGCGGGGCCACGGTTCGGGCGTCCAACCCGCGGCGGCGCGGTGGGCCCGGTCGAGCCAGGCGGGATCGGACGCCAGGTCGGAGGCGGACATGGTCTCGCCGCCGACCTCGTAGGCGGTGCCCTTGAACAGTTCCTCGCCGGTGGCCAGGATGTGGACGGCCGAGTGGTTGACCGCGCGGTCGCCGATCACCACGTCGCCCGGCAGGATATCGCGGCGGTGGGCGCCCGAGCAGCCGAAGTTGACGATCGCGTCCGGCCGGTGACGGGCGATGAGGCCCTCGGTCGCGGCGGCGGCGTTGACCATCCCCATCCCGGAACGGACGATCACCAACTCGTGCTGGCCGAGGCGGGCGTGACGCTCCAGCCACGGTCCGTCGAGTCCCTCGGCCTCGACCCGCAGGGCGCCGAGGAGATGGACCAATTCGGCCTCCATCGCCACCACGATGCCGATGGTCGATGGGCGACGAGGGGTCCGGTCGGTGGCGGCCGTGGAGTCATGGTCGGGCATCGAGGGTTCCTGGGTGATCGTCCGGACGGCGAATTTTGGGGAAGGTACCATATTCCCCCGGGCTAGAGAGAATGCTTTGGAGGAAGGTGAAGATGATATGGAGACCACGTTTGTAGGGTTTCTGCTGGAGTCGCCCTATCAGGGTACCGTTGCTTCTATATGGAACGCCGTGTTCGCTGGCAGGGCGCAGCAAGCGGCGCCCCTACGATAGGTGTGCCAACCCGTGCACCGTTTGGCTCCGGACGTTACCCCCGTGTTTCGTTCGTCCGAACCATCACCGGGTCACTGTGACGTCAGCGCACGAGGGCCAGGGTGATGCTGGTGCCGAGGATCAGGAGGACGGCGAGCGACAGGCCCGCGTAGACCCGGTCGCCCGCCCGGGCGAAGCTGGCGCAGATGGCGAGGGCGGCGACGACCGGTGTCGCTATCAGGGCCATGATCGCCAGGTCGACCACGGCGGGACCCTCGCCCCGGCCGATGCCCCGGAGCACGTCCGCCAATGGGTCGGCCCGGTCGTGGAGCGGCTGGTCGCGGAGGATGGCCAGGACCAGGCCCGCGACGAGCAGGGTGCCCCCGATCCGGAAGCCGGTCGTCAGGGTGGCGACCGCGACCCGGTAGGTCCGGTCGAGCGGGTCGGGGCCGGCGGGTCGTTCGCCCGATCCCTCCGTCGCCTCGCGGGCGATGTCCTCGGCCATGGCGGCGGTGGGCAGCAAGGTCGCGTCGACGGTCTTGTCGTCGGTCCCGACGGGGCCGTCACTGGAGAGAGACGGACGTGTGGTGTCGTCACGGGAAAAACTCATCGCTGGCCCGGGAGGGTGATGCCCGCCGCCCGCAGGAGCAGGGAGCCGCCGAGGTAGAGGAGAATCAGGACGAAGAGGACCACCAGTCGCTCGGTCGGGACGCGGCGGGTGAGGCGGGAGCCAAGCTGGGAGCCGACGAAGATGCCGACGACGGTCGGCACGACTAGGGCGGGGTCGATCTCACCCCGGGCGTAGAAGACGGAGGCGGTCGCCACCGAGGCGAAGCCGACCATGAACGAGGAGGTCCCGGCGGCGGCCTTGACCGGGACGCGCATCAGCAGGTTCATGGCCGGGACCTGGATCGCGCCGCCGCCGATGCCGAGCATCCCCGACATCACCCCGGCCAGGCCGCTGACCGCCAGGCCAACCGGCACCCGCTCCGGCCGGTAGGCGACCATGGCTGAGGTGGCCGGGTCGCGGTAGGTGGCGCCGAGGCGGAGGGGATTCGGCCCACCGCCATCCCACGGGATGGGGCTCGCGCGGCGACGGACCAGCATCGAGACCGAGGCATAGACGAGGACGGCACCGAAGACGGCATTGATCACGTTGGGCCGGGCCCAGAGGGCGATGATCGCCCCGGCGCTGGCCCCGAGGGCGGTGGTGACCTGGAGCAGCATCGCCAGGCGGAGGTTAGTGAACCGGCTCCGCAGGTGGACCGTCGAGCCGACGATCGAGTTGGTGACCACGGCGACGGCGCTGGCCCCGATGGCGAGCTTCTGGTCGATGGCGAAGAACAGGGTGAAGATGGGGACGAGGAAGACCCCGCCGCCGAGCCCCAGCATCGACCCCAGGATTGCCGCCCCGGCCGCCACGACGCCGAGTTCGAGCGACCGCGAGAGATCCACTAGCCCATTGCCTTTCTCGCTCGCAGTCTCGGCTGGATGCCCATCGCGTCACCCGCCGTGGCGCGCGGGCCAGACTACCATGGAGGCTGGTGAGGCGGGCGATGCCGATGGATCATCGGCGCCTCACCTGTCGGACACGGACGAGCGCCGCATTTGACACCGTCCCCGGGCGCTGCCACACTGCCGGGGTGGTCGCCGGGCGAGGGCCGGGCGGGCGCGAGGGGCCGTTAACAACCGAGTGTCGTGCGATCCGCCGCCGTCCGATTGGCTC
>JACCVE010000283.1 GCA_013698285.1 Chloroflexia bacterium
CTCGCCAGATGTAGGTCGCGGCGAAGGGCGATTCCGAGATGATGCCGTGCATGCTCGGTGGAGACCGTCGAGGACCCGTCGCGGAGGACACATGGTCCGGTGCCCCACGGGCCCGGTGCGTCGATCGCTCACCAGTGGCCCTCGCCGGTCCCGAAACGTGTTGTCCCGAACCCCACGTCCTCCCAGAACCGGGTGGTCATCAGGTGCATCGCCCGCAACTCGCCGGCGAGGAGCCCGTCCGGGCGCGGGAACCGGAATCGGACCGCGTGGTCGCCGGCCACCTCGATGGTCGTTCCGGGATGGTTATTGAACTGGGTGCCGGGCGGGCCGACGCGGATCAGTTCATCGATGGTGTTGTAGGTGACGTACGACCAGTTGAGCGCTCGGGTCGACCACCTTGATGGTGCCGACCGGCTCCGCGCGCTGTCCCCGGCCGGTGATCGCGTCGACGGCCGTCTCGATCAACTCCATCGCGTGGTGTCCTCGGCGAGGTGAGTCCAAGCACACCGCGCGAACCCGCGAGACGATGGTGCCCGACGGCGACCAGGGATGAACGGGATGTGCTACCCCGGGACCGGGGGTTAGAGCGACTGGGCCGCCTCCCGGGGCCGTGCAACGGCCCGTGAGGTGGACGCTCCCCGGGGGAGATTCGGGCGGACCCTACCCGGCCGGGTGGTACTTGGCCGGGGGCACGTAGCCCTTGATGGGCTCAACAGGAAGGGCATTACCGAAGATGCGGGGGACCGCCTGGCGCGGGGCGGCCCACTCGGCGGCATTGGCGATGACCCGGCGAACGTCGAGGTTCTCGTAGGTCGGGTAGGTCTCGTGACCAGGGCGGAAATAGAAGATGCGGCCGGCGCCCCGGGTATAGCAGGCACCACTACGGAAGACCTCGCCGCCCGCGAACCAACTGACGAAGACCAGCATCTCCGGCTCGGGGATGTCGAAGTGTTCGCCGTACATCTCCTCGTGCTCGAGTTCGATGTACTCGCCGAGGCCGGCCGCGATCGGGTGGCCGGGAGCCACCACCCAGATCCGCTCCCGCTCGTTCGCCTCGCGCCACTTCAGGTCGCAGGTGGTGCCCATCAGGCGCTTGAAGATCTTGGAGAAATGGGCGGAGTGGAGGACCAGGAGGCCCATGCCCTCGTGGACGCGGCGCTGGACCCGCTCGACGATCGCGTCGTCCACGTCACCGTGGGCCTTATGGCCCCACCAGGTGAGGACGTCGGTCTCGGCCAGGACGTCCTCGGTCAACCCGTGCTCGGGCTCGTCGAGGGTCGCGGTGCGGACGGTGAAGCGGGCGTCCTCACCGAGGCCCGCCGCGATGGCGCCGTGGATGCCGCGCGGGTAGACGGCGGCGATCTTTTCATTCTCGCGCTCGTGGCGGTACTCGTTCCAGACGGTGACGCGGATCGTGCCGGCCATGGTCAGTCCTCCTGCGTTCTGGGTCGTTTCGTCAACGCTCGTGTCAGGCCTCGATCAAGACCTCTCGACCTTCGGCGGCCGAACGGTAGATGGCGTCGATCAGGCGGGCCCGGTCGAGGCCCTCTTCGCCCGTCGGGACGCCGGGGGTGCCGTCCCGGATGGCGGAGACGAACCGGTTGATCACCTCGGCGTGGCCGTCGCGCTCGATCAGGCGGGGGGAACCGTCGCTGGCGATGCCCTCGAAGTCGCCGAACACCTTCAGGGTGCCGGTGAGGGCATAGTTGCGGGAGACCATCTCGCAGCCCCCTGTACTACCCATCAACGAGAACCCGAAGTCGTCCTCGGCGCCGGTGTAGGCGGCCCAGGATGTCTTCATCATCACCGTCGCGCCGTCGGCGGTCCGGAGGTAGGCAGTCGCGAGGTCCTCGACCTCGTAGTTGCCGGTCCCGGCGCTGCGTTCGATGGTCTTGGCGTTGCGGAAGTTGCCCTTGCCCTGGGTGCCGATCTCGGCGTAGGTCGAGGCGCTGACCGAGGTGACGGTCGGGTTGCCCATCGCGTAGAGGGTCATGTCGAGGACGTGGACTCCCAGGTCGATCAGGGGCCCACCGCCGGCTAGTTCCTTGTCGGTGAACCAGGAACCCCAGCCGGGTATGCCGGCGCGGCGCATCCAGTAGGTCTCGGCGAAGTAGACCCGGCCAAACCCGCCGGCCGCGACGTGGTCGTGGACCAGCATCACGTCGTCTCGGTAGCGACGGTTGAAGGCGATCGCCAGGATGCGCTCGGCCTTCTGGGCGGCGGCGATCATCCGCTCGCCCTCCTCGGCCGACCGGGCCAGGGGCTTCTCGATCAGGACGTGCTTGCCCGCTTCGAGGGCGGCGATGGCGACGGGCATGTGGAGGTGATTCGGGACGGCGATGCTGACGGCGTCGATGTCCCGAACTTCGAGCAGCTCGCGATAGTCACCGTAGACGGCGGGAATGTCGAACTGCTTGGCGAGGCGCTGGCACCGGTCGGTATCGAGGCCAGCGAGGGCCACCACCGTGGCCCTCGGTTCGGCCTGATACCCGCGCAGGTGGAAGATGCCCGCGCCGCAGCCGATGATCCCGATCCGCATTTTCTCCGAGGAGGCGTCGGTCACGCGTCGTCCTTCCCGCCCGGGGTCCGGGCGATAGCCGGCGGTCGGCAGTCAGGGATTGGCGGTTCGTGCGATGGGACGTCGTCGGTCCGGTCGTGACACTGGCCCAGTATGCCGAACTGGAGTGGCTTCGTCATTGCCCATTACCGGGCGGCAACGAGCCCGGTCTCACTGGCTTTCGCCAACGGTCCCGGGCTCGTCTCGTGTCTCGGCGTCGTCGTTGACGACCGCGGTTCGCTACGGCGCGGTGTAGACCTCTAGGCTGGTCACCGTACCGGGCAAGCACTGGACCTGGGCGTAGAAGAGGATCGGATCACCGACCAACTCCAACAGGTCCATGGTGTAGACGCCCGGGAGCACCCAGACGTAATCACCGAATTCGAACTGGTCTTGCCAGACGATGAGTCCTCCCAGGTCGGTCACCTGGTAGATCTCTCCCGCACCCTGGGGGAACTTCAAGAGACTGCCCCTGACCCGGGTGACACGATCCGCCTCGATGTTGACATTGAGGCTGACCTGCCCGCCACCGGGGTAGACGAAGGCGAAGATGCAGATGCCGACCGTGACGTCGGCGACGATCGGGCCGTTCTCTTCATTGATGGTGTAGACGACGGGCTCACCACCCTGGGGATTCGCGTCCGTCGGCTGGCCACCACCGCACGTGAGGGTGCCGAAGGGGAAGAGGCCATTGATCGCCTCGACCTCAAAGGAGCCGGTCGAATTGACGACCTGGAGTTCTTCCAGGAAGGTGAAGAGGACGGTCCGGAGTTCCTCGGCACTATTGGCGCCGAGTAGTTGACCGCCGGTGTTGTCGGCAATGCACTGGAGGACGGTCAGCTCGTCCGGCGTCAGGCCGAAACCGACCACGTAGACGGTCGGGCTCCCGGGGCTGTCGGCCAACGCTTGAGCCGCGGTGCAGACGGCGGCATTGTTGGCGTCCTGATCGTTGGTGTCGGCGGAACACGTCTCGAGGCCGTCAGTCACGAGGACCACCGCGTTGGTGCGGGTGTCATCGGCCGGGATCGGCTCGAAGTCGTCAGCCGCCCGCTGCAGCGAGAGGGCGATCGGCGTCCAACCGACGGGTTCGTAGGTGTCGACCTGACCCTGGAGGTCCGCCTTATTGACCCCGTCGATCGGGATGGTCAGGTCGGACGACTGGCAGCTCTCTTCCCGACCGGAGGGCGTGTTATTGCCCCGGTGCCCGAAGACCCGGAAGCCGACGTTCAGACTCGGGCGGTCCTCCGGCACGGCGGTGATGACCTCGGTGAGAACGGTCTTGGCCGCATCGATCCGGGTCACCCCGGTCTGGATCTCCTGAGCCATCGATCCGGACGAGTCGAGCATCAACTCGACGTTCACTTCCTGACCGGCCGGTTGGCCGGAATCATCTTGTGCGGTGGCGACTGGTGTTAGCCGCTGGATGCCGACGCCAGCCAGGGAAAACACCATCACGAGCGCGAGCAATGGCCCGAGCCATCGTGTCCCGATCGTGCGCGTCGGCGTCGCCTTCGGTCGCAGTACCATTCGCGATTCCTTTCACCACACCGTCAACGTCCGCATCGTGTGTTCCGGCACGACCGCATCGTGGAGGAATGCAAGTCCCGGAAGACCCAAGACGCGTCGCCGCGTCGATGTGCCGCTCGCGCACGAGGCATGCCGCGCGTTTGGTCAGGGAGCCCTCGATGCCGGCTCCCCGGCGTAGACGAGCCGGGCCAGAAATGGGCGTTTACTATCCCGTTAACAGGTCGCCTCGGTACCGGCATTGCCTCTCGCGGGTGGCCCGCTTCGTGCAACTCGAGTCGCGGCGATGGAGTCAGAGTTTCGTTACGAGACGAGGGCCACCGTGCCCGCGCTCAGGGATTCTGTGGATCCGTTCGACGGGCCGGACTCGGTAAGGACCGTTCCCGCTGCCGTCGCGGACCGTCGCTTCGTCAGCGGCTACTCGTTTTTCCTCACCCGGGGAGGGTCACTCGATGACACGGACCACGACGGACGCACGGCTTCGGAGCACGTCCAGGGCGATGACGTGGGTCGTTGCCCTCACTATGGTATGCGGTCTGGCCTTCAGCGGCATCGCGCCGACCCAGGTGGGAGCCCAGTCCGACAACGCGCGGTCGGGGGACTATCCGGCCTCCGTGACGGTCGAAGAGGTGTCATACATCTTCGACCGCGAGGTGCCCCTGGAGCGCCAGGACTTGACCCGCGTCGAACAAAACGCGGAGGTCCAGATCTTCGCCCGGTCGGAGACCGGACCGTTCGATGCGGTCTATGTTTCGGTGCCGAACCGGTCGGAGGACGTACTCGGTCGCTACACCGCCGTGAGACTCGGTGAGGGCGACCCGACCTGCGCGGCCGAGGCGATCAGCCTCGGGGTCGCGGCGGCCGGAGAGGAGAGTTACGCGTTCGCCGGTTTCGAGACCGACGTGACCGCGGAGAGTTTGCAGTCGATCGGGCAGTCGGCGATCAACGGTGAGGACTCCGAACTCCTCGCCGCGCCGGACGATGACGGCGGCTTCTCCGAGTTCTTCGCCTCCAACAGCCAGGGACTGCTCCGCTTCGTCCAGTTGGACGGGGGGGTTCCGGTGAGCCTGCCGGCTACCGTGACGTTCGGTGACCAGGAACTTAGTAATCCGGCATCCGCGGAGGTCGACCTCGCGGGGTTGACCAACGTCGGCTGTATCGGTGCGTTCCCGGCGTTCGCGCCGGAGACCGAATCACCGTTCAGTCAGATCGTCGTCCAAGTCGGGGACACCGAGGTCGCCTATGAGGTGGGCGAGGCCGAAGCGACCCAGGACGAACCGGAAGAAGGGGACGAGACTGCGACCGCTGAGGGCGGGACCGCCGAGGATGATGAGCCGACTGAGGAAGGTGAGGGCGAGGAAGACGTTACCCCGACCGAAGAAGGGGCTGTGGAAGAGGACGCGACGCCGACTGAAGAAGGCGATACCGGCGAGGCGACCGAGACGGTCGCCGGTGACGACGATGCGGCTGATGAAGGGGACGGCGATCTCGTCGCGGGCCGGCCCGATGCCTTCGCGCTGACCGTCATCGTGGCCGAGACGACCTTCCTCTTCGATCGGATGGTGACCATCGACGTGACGACCCTGGTCGAGGTCGGGACGGACGCCGAGATCACCCTCTACGCCGAGAATGACTCTGGCACCTATGGCCGGGTGTTCGGTGTAACCGCCGATACCACGGCGGGGATCGCGGCCCGCTACTACGCCGTGGTGCTCGACGCCGCCGCCGTCTGCCCGGCCGATGGCCTGGCGGTTGGACAGACGTTCCCGATCAACGACGTACCCTATGCCTTCGCCGGAATCGAGGACATCCTGACGACGGAGAGCCTGGTGCTCCAGGAGAACCTCAGCGTCCAGGTGGGAGGCGAAGCCGCCCAGGCCTACGCCGACGCGGGCGAGGACGGGGCGCTACCGGAGATCTTCCTGGACACGACGTCCGGCTTCTTGCGCTTCATCTCACTCGGAGACAGCGGCGTGCCGTCGCAGTTCGACGGCTCGATCGTCTTCGGTACCCAGACCATCTCGGCCGCGGTGAGCGTGCAGATCGATGTCGCCACCCTGACCAAGGTCGGGTGCCTCGGCGCCTTCCCTGCCTACGCCCCGGCTGGGGAGACTGCCTCCCCGTTCACGGCGATCTACGCGGTGTTGAGCGGTGCCGTGGTCCAGTTCACCGTCGAAGGCGGTGCTGAGCCGACGGCGGTCCCGGCCGACACGGAAACAGCGGTCCCGGACGACACCGAGACGCCGGTGCCAGCGGACACTGAAACTCCGGTCCCGGCCGACACGGAAACGGCGGTCCCGGCCGACACCGAAACGCCGGTGCCTGCCGATACCGAGACCCCGGTGCCGGCCGACACCGAAACACCGGTGCCTGCCGATACCGAAACTCCCGTTCCGGCTGACACGGAGACGCCGGAGCCCGACGACACGGAGACGCCGGAGCCCGACGACACGGAGACGCCGGTCCCCGCAGATACGGAGACCCCGGTGCTGGCAGACACGGAGAC
>JACCVE010000285.1 GCA_013698285.1 Chloroflexia bacterium
GGCCACCTCCGCCCCGACGACGGCGGCGAGCCCGGCCGGGCCGTCGAAGAGGACGACGCCAGCCTCGCCACGGGCGGCGGCGAGGGCGTCGATCATCCCCGGCGGCGTCCCAACAGGTGGTTCGACCGCCGAGAGCGGACCGGAGACCTCGCGCCCCCACAGGGCGAATGTCGCCATCTTGGCCAACCCGGCCAGGTCCGGCATCATGCCGGCCGACCCGGCGACGCCGTCATAGGCGGACAGGGTGGCAACCAACCGGGCGACCTCGTAGGGGGTGGCTCGAACCGCCGGGACGGGGACCGTGTCGTCACGCTGGCCGTTCGCCGCCGACGGCGAGGCGGGCACGCGAGCGGATGAATCCATCGCCGGGCTCCCCTGTCCGGCCTAGCGGACCGGGCCGCCGAGTTGCCTGGCGGCCTCGCGCAGCGCCCCGGACATCCGTTCGTGGCTGGCAGCCAGTTCGGTGATGGTATCGAGCCGATCCGACAGTTGCATCATCATGTCGATGTCGCGGGGCCGGGAGCGCGCTCGCTCCAGGATCTCTCGCAGTTCACCGACCTGCCGATCGAAGTCCGGCTGGTCGCCGTTCGCCGCGGCGGTGAGCGATGTCGCCAGGGCATGCAGGCCGGCCAGGAGTGAACCACCAGCGACCGGCCGGTCGGGCGCGATGGTGGGGGCGTCACCCGGGTCAGCCGGGGCCGCTTCCCCCGTCGCGGGGCCATTCGGCATCGTGCCGGCCAGGCCAGTGCCCACCGAGGCGTCGCCCACCCCGATGTCGCCCGTCGCGACGGGGGCCGCGGCGGCATGGTCGATCACGCGGTCGTCGCTCGATTCAGGCGCGACCGGGTTCCCGCCCTCCGGGCCCGCGGCGTCGGCGGCGTCCACCCACCCCGGACGCTGAATCGGGCCGGTGGAGGACCACTCGACATCGCCCGCGGTGGACTGGCCACGTTCTCCACCCGGCCACGTCGCCAGGGCGGTGTCGTCACCGGCGGCGGCATCGCTGGACGATTGCGACCCGACCGGGGTCACGACCGGTTCGTCCCGCGTGCGAGGGCGCTGGAAGCGCGTTTCCCAGGCGTCGAACCCGTCGCCGCGCGGCGGCTGGCTGGTCGCCTCCTCGATCCGCTGCCAGAATGTGCCGTGGGTCTCGACCCGCGCGCCCGCCGTCGCGGTCTCGTCCCGCGCGGACGTCATCGCCGGCTCGCCGCTGGCGAACACCGGTGCCGTCGGGTCGGCCGGTCGTTCGGCCATCCGGTAGCCACAGGCCGTGCAGAATCGGGCGTCATCTCGGATCGTCGCTCCGCAATTAGGACAGCGCTCCACGCTTTGTGTCTCCCTTGGCTGGACCCGGTAGGACTTTGGACCCACGGTCCGCGACCGAAATCGTGCCTCACGGCGACCCGCGCGGACCGCCTGGGACGAGTCCACAGTATACCCACGCCGTCCCGCGGTGCCCTCCGGCGAGACGGCCGACGCCGGAGCACCGGGCGGATGCCCCGCGGCACCGGTACCCACCGCGCCGTGCCGACCTCAGCTCTCGCGGTGGCCCAGGCGCTCGATCAACGCGTTCGCCGGGGTCACGACGTAGTCGTCGCCGACCTGGTCGATGCCGCGCCGGGGTGCCTTGTCCGTGACCTTGGCGACGACCGCCTTGAGGGCCTTGAGATTGGCCTTGCCGAAGCTGTCGCCGTCGAAGGCCGGGGCGCGGGTGACGACCTGGGCAAAAGCCGCCCGGTCGGCCGAGAGGAAAATCGCGGTCCCGGCGGTGCGGTCCACCAGGTCGAGGGGCAGCACGATCCGGCGGTCGTCGGGCAGTTTGACCACGATCTCGGCGACCGTCCCCGCCGCGGGGTCGACGATCACCTGGCTGAGGTGGCCGACCAGGCCATCGGTGGCGTAGAGTGGCCCGCCCCGGGCGTAGCGCACCACGTTGTCGCGGCGCTGGAGCAACTCGGCGGGGATCTCCTCCGGTTCGACCGCCTGCACGTTCCGGCGGTGGGTGACGGCCGCTTGGCTCATGGTGATGACCTCCCTCGGGTGGTACGCGAGGCTGGGACCGGGACATCGCCGGGGGATACCCGCCGGCGAGACGCGGGTCAGGACGCGGTACGGACCAGGATAAACGGCTCATTGACCTTGCGACGACTCAAGACGAACCAGCCCCCGATGCCCAGCAGGCCGAGGAGCAACAAGACCCCGGCGAGCGCCCCGAACGGCGAGCTGGCCTCGACCACCGGCGCGGTGGCGGAGAGGACCGTGATCGTCCTCTCCCCCCCTTCCAGGGTGACCTCGACCTCGTCACCGGCCGCAACGACCCCCAGGGCCACGGGTGTGCCATCGCGGTTGACGGCGGCGCCCGGCGCGACCGGGTACGTCAGGGCCCCCGCCGTCCCCGCGGGCTGGATAGTGAGGGAGCCCCCATCGTTGGTGACCACCAGGCCGCTGAGGGCCATCGCCGTCGGCGTGGCGGTGGGGATCGCGGCGGCGGTCGCGGTCAGGGCCGCGATGGCGTCGATGGTCGCCTGGGCGTCGGCGGTCTGCTGGGCCGCGAGGGCCTCCTCGGTCTGACGGGCGGCGGCGGTGGCCGTCTGCCTGGTGCCCGCCTCGGCGGTCAGCGTCAAGATCGCTCCGGCTTCGGCGGTCTCGGTCTTGGCGATCCGGGCGTTGGCCGTCGCGGTCAGGCCGATTCCGGCCTCGGCAGTCTGCGTCATGGCCCCGCCCGCCTCGGCCGTCGCGGTCAACTGCGCGTTCCGGATGCCGGCACCGGTGCCGGTCATCCTGATCTCGGTCGGGTTTCCGGCCGCGTCGGGGTTGCTGTTCTCGATTTCCCAGCCCTCGGCGAAGGTGCTCCACTCGATTTCGGCGGCGGCGAGGTCCGTCATCAGGGTAATCAGATCGGCTCGCTGCGGCTCAGGGACCAGGAACCCGAAGGCCGCTTCCTGCTCGGTCAGCAACACGGTGATCGCCTCTTCACCCTCGATCTCGTCGATCACGAGGATTCGTTGCACTTCCAGCACGAGCGCGGTGGCCGCGGGGACGCTACCGACGAGGATCCCGATCTCGGCGGTCTGCGTCAATTGCCGCAGAGCGAGTTCCTGCCGCGCAGGATTGGTGTCGCCACTCTCACAGGGCGCGATGTCCCACGTTTGAAAGACGCCAGCGAGGGCCGTTTGGCCCTGGACGGCGGTCAGACCGTCTGGCGCGGCGACGATCAGCTCGGCATCCCCGATGCCCGCGGTGACCAACGCCATCGCATAGAGCCCCGGCGTCACCAGTTGGATGTTGCGCGTCGTGACGTCGAGTCCGTCTCCTAATTCTCGGCAGGTCAGTGCGGTCGAGGAATACGCCGTCTCGATGCCGGTAAGATCGTAGATGCCGTCCATCGCCTCGACCGTGTCGGCCAGGGTGACGGTGATCACCTCGTCGTTCTCGTCGGCGCCGAAGACCTCCAGGAGTTGTTCGCGTTGCTCGGGGGTATTGCTCTCGCCGATGGTGATGACGCGGGTATCCGCGTCCTGGGCCGAGAGGGCGTGGGTGCCGAGGATGGTCACGAGCAACAGGGCAACCGAGAGGATCGCGATGGTGCGCTGGACGCGCGGGTGGGACCAGGTATTCGCTGGGGAGGATCGCTTGGGTGAGGACGACATCGACCAGACTCCTCGGGACGGGACACGGATGATGGGGGCGCTGCCCGGCGGTCCCAGCCACGGCACCAGCCGGTCCGGGCGCGTCCGCCGCGCGTTCCTCCCCATACTACCCAACCGCGTCTCCCGGGACCGACGGGAGTACTGACCAGATAGTCCCGAACCGGTGATTCCCATCCCCACCCAGCCCCGGCCGGATTCCTCAGAACGCCCCCGCCACCACCCCGGCCAGTGCTCCCCCGGCGATCAGCAGGCCCGAGTTGAGCCGGGTCCGGACGAGGATGACCGCGGCCAGGACCGCCAGTGCGGCCGTCGGAACGCCCGTGACCGCCGCCCCGGCCAGTTGGAAGAGGGCCACGGCCATCAGGCCGAGGGAGGCCGCGGTGACGCCGTCCAGGGCGGCGGCGAGGATCGCCGAGCGGCGCAGGCGGGGGAGGATCGGGTTCGTCAGGGCGACGAGGGCGAAGGCGGGTAGGAAGATGCCGGCCGTGGCCACGATCGCCCCCGTCCAGCCCCCGATCAGGTAGCCGAGGAAGGTCGCGGTGGTGAAGACCGGTCCAGGCGTGACCTGGCCGACCGCGACGGCGTCGAGGAGTTGGGCCTCGGTCACCCAGCCGTTGCGCGTGACCAGGTCCCGCTCCAGGAAGGCGATCAGCACGTACCCGGAGCCATAGAGGACCGACCCGATCTTGAGGAAGGTCAGCAGCAGGCGCCAGGTCGTCGCCTCCGTCGTGGCGACCACGGCCAGCAGGGGCGCCAGGCCGCCTCCGAGGGGGAATCCCCACCCGGCGAGGGACAGGTGTACCCCCCGCACACCCGCTCGCGGCAGCCAGTGGACGGCGAGCCCCGCCAGGGCACCGCCCACCAGGAGGACGATCTCGTCCAGGCCCGCCAGCCCGAGCAGGACGACGGCGAGGGCGACGACCCGGGACAGGGAGCGAGTCAGCGAACTCCGGCCGAGCCCGACGACTGCCTGGGCGACGATCGCGATGATGACCGGCTTGATCCCGGTAAGGATGGACCCGACCTCCGGCACCGTCCCCCACCGGACATAGGCCCAGGCGAAGGCGAGCGTGATCAGCGAGGCCGGGACGATGAAGCCGGCGCCGGCGACGACCAGGCCGCGCCAGCCGGCCCGCTCCGACCCCGCGTGCATCACCATCTCGGTCGAGTTCGGGCCGGGGATCAGGTTGGTGATCGCGATCAGGTCGGCGAAGTGACGGTCGTCGAACCAGCCGCGACGGGTGACGACCTCGTCGCGCAGCATGGCGATGTGGGCGGCCGGGCCGCCGAAGGCGGTGAATCCGAGCCGGACCGCCATCCGGGCCACCTCGGCCAACGGCCGATCAATCATCCATCCCGTCTCCGTCCCCATATCGGCCAGCCTACCGACGCGTTCGCCGAGCCTATCCTACGGCGCGGCACCGGGGACAGCATTAACGCCGCGTGAATCACGGTCCGGAGACCCAGGCCGCGGGGGCAGGCATCCCCGCGTCCCGCGGGGTAGACGCCCGGCGATGGGGACCGTGATAATGGGCAGAGATGAGCCTCCCATTGGTGGGGATGACGACGATGGGAGCATGGGAATGAGCGACGCACTCCTCGGCCGGACCGCCATCCGGGCCAAGCAGATCGGCCCGGGCGAGGCGTTCGCCAGCGCCGTCGCGGCCGGACAACTGGTCCAGATCGTGGACCTCGGTGGCAAGCAGGTCGCCGAATTCGTCGCCTTCGCCGGGACTGACGCCAGCGAGTGGCTCTCGACCGGCCAGACCCGGGCCGCGAACAACTCGATCGTCCTCCAGCGGGCGATGACCCTGTGGTCCAACCGCCAGCGGGCGATGTTTGAACTGGTCACCGACACGGTCGGGCGCCACGACATGCTCGTCTCCGGCTGCTCGGCCAAACCCGGGAAGCCGGGCGGCACCGTGGCCGCCAGCGGCCCCTGCCGGGACGCCCTGACGGCGGCCCTCGGGGACGAGGGCGTCGGCGGGGAGGGGTTGCCCGACCCGATCAACTGGTTCATGAACGTCGCCCTCGTCCAGCGGGGCGCCTTCGAGGTCCGCGAGCCCCTGTCGGAGCGCAACGACCAGGTCGTCCTCCGGGCCCTGACCGACACGGTGGTCGCCGTCGCGGCGTGCCCGACCGGCAAGGCCGCCCCGGCCACCGCGAAAGCGAAGGCGACCCCGGGAGCGCCGGCCAGCGGGAACATCCTGGTCCGGGTCTACCGCTGACCGCTCCGGCGATGGATGCCGGGCGTGCCGGGCCTCACCGCTGGCGCCCGCCACTCGGCCCACCGACCGGGTACAGAACGACCACGCGAGAAACCGCGTGGTCGTCCCAGTTCAGATTGGTGACCCGGTGACGTTGAACATCCACCGCATGGCAGTCCTAAAAGATCAGGACCAGCAGGATGATGATCAACAGGACCGTCACGATTCCACCACCGATATACATCGCGTTTCCTCCTCTGGTCTGACGAGGGCGACGATCGCCCCTCGTGTGCTCGCGCGCGAGCGCATCGTGCGGGTCGGCGTGTGATGTCGGCGACCCCTCGACGTACTCTGTGCTACGCACGCGATGTGCCAATACGATCCTCTCGATCGCGTCGGCGAGGTCACGGTGGACTCTGCTGAGGTG
>JACCVE010000298.1 GCA_013698285.1 Chloroflexia bacterium
GGCCACCGTCGGCGGCGACCCCCGGGCCGACATCGCGGTGATCGAGGCCGACGAGGCGGCGTTGCCGGAGATCGTGCGCCGGGTCCGGCCCCGCGTCGTCCTGCTGAACAACCTATTCCGGGACCAATTGGACCGCTACGGGGAGATCGACGCCATCGCCACCGCCTGGGCCCGGGCCCTGGCCGCCCTTCCCGCCGGCGCGACCGTCGTCGTCAACGCCGACGACCCGGCCCTGGCGACCATCACGACCGGGATCGCCGCCAGGCGGATCACCTTCGGATTGGACGAGTCGCGCTTCCGCCTCGATGCCCTGCCCCATGCCGCCGATGCGGCGACCTGCCGCCTCTGCGGCGCCGACCTGGTCTACGACG
Source organism: Chloroflexia bacterium (assembly GCA_013698285.1). Classification (GTDB taxonomy): domain Bacteria; phylum Chloroflexota; class Chloroflexia; order Thermomicrobiales; family UBA6265; genus JACCVE01. The sequence continues at coordinate 372 of JACCVE010000298.1, forward strand.
CCCTCTACGTCTCCCACCTCGGTGCCTGGCGCTGCCCGAACGGCGACACGGTCCGACCTCCCCTCGACGTGGTCGGACACGACATCGATCTCCAGGGCGTCGATGCCCTGGCCGTGTCGGTGACGGCCGGTCCGGCCCCGCCGGTCCGCCTGACCGTGGCCGTGCCCGGTCTCTACAACGCCTACAACGTGGTCGCCACGGCGGCGGTGGCCCACGCCCTCGGCCGAGACCCGGGGGAGGTCGTCCGGGGCCTGGCCGCCTTCCGGGCCGCCTTCGGCCGGATCGAGCGAGTCGGCTACCGGGATCGGACGCTGATCCTGGCCCTGGTCAAGAACCCCACCGGCTTCAACGAGGTCCTGCGGATGCTGACTGTCGCCACCGGCGGCCTGACCGTCCCCACCATGATCGCGATCAACGACCTGGCGGCCGACGGACGCGATGTCTCGTGGCTCTGGGATGTCGATTTCGAGTTGCTGGCCGGCGGGGATACTCCTCTGGCGACCACGGGCATCCGGGGCACCGACATGGCGAACCGGCTGAAGTACGCCGGGGTCGGGACGGGGCGGATCCGGACGCTGCCCCCCGACGCCCGGCCGGCGCTGGAGGCGTTCGTCGATTCGATCCCCGAGGGGGGAACGGGCTATATCTTGCCGACCTACACCGCGATGCTGGACCTCCGTCGCGTCCTGGCCAGTCTCGGCGCGGTCGAGACCTTCTGGCGCCAGTGAGCCCCGTCCCCTGGCCCTCTCCCGGCCCGGGCATCGCCGCACACCACCGGAGTGAATCCCCATGCGCCCGAACCTGACGATCGCCTGGCTCTACGGCACCAAGATGAACATCTACGGGGACCGGGGCAACGTGATGGCCCTGGCCCAGCGGGCCCGCTGGCGCGGCATCGAGCCGGAGGTGGTCGAGGTCGGGATCGGGGCCGCGATGCCGGACGCCGACATCTACTTCTTCGGCGGTGGGCAGGACCAAGAGCAGGTCGCCGTCTCCCGCGACCTCTCGGGGGCGAAGGGCGACGCGCTGAAGGCCAACGTCGCGGCCGGGGCGGCCTTGCTGTCCGTCTGCGGGGGCTACCAACTGCTGGGGCATGAGTACCGGCCCTATGACCGGGACCCCTTGCCGGGGATCGGCCTCTTCGACATGGTCAGCGAGGCGGGTCCCGAGCGGTTCATCGGCAACGTCGTCGTCGAGAGTTTCCTGGGCGAATTGGTCGGGTTCGAGAACCACAGCGGACTGACTCACCTCGGCCCGGGACTGGATTCCCTCGGGACGGTCCGGGTGGGCCGCGGGAACAATGGCAAGGACGGTACCGAGGGAGCGGTCTGGCGCAACGCCATCGGCTGCTATCTGCACGGCGCCCTGCTGCCGAAGAACCCGGTCCTGGCCGACTGGCTGATCGGGGCGGGGCTGCGGCACCGCCACGGCGACGTGTCCCTCGCGGACCTTGGCCCCCTGGATGACACGGTCGAGCTGGCCGCGCACCGCACCGGCGTCGCCCGTGCGGTCCGGACCCGGTAAGGGCGGCGACATCGCCGGGTCCCACCCCCGAAACCATCGGTCACCACCCGCATCGTGCCGCGCAGCGGAGCGTGTCGGGGCGCCGTTCGCCGCGCCTATTCGGACCGACGGACGGTCCGCACCGAACCTTGCGTTCACGCGGCGGGCGCGGGGCGGCGCCCCCACGAGACGATGGGCATCTGGCCGGGGCCGGCCGGCCGGGCATGCTACACTCGGAGCCCGTACGGATGTCCTCGGGCGGTGGCCCTCGGGTGGGGAACGGCGGGGACCATGGCCCGGCTCGGATTCGCGATCGTGATCGTCGTCGCGGTGTTCGCCCAGGCCGCGTTGTTGCCCCGCATCAACCCCCTGGCGATCGACCCGCACCTCGTCCTGGTGATGATGGTGGTCTGGACCGCCACCCACGGCGTCGGGGAGGGTATTCTCTGGGCCGCGCCGGTCGGGGTCCTGCTGGATGTCCTGACGATGGAGACGCTGGGGGTGAATGGCCTGGCCCTCCTGTTCGCGGCCCTGCTGGGTGGCCTGGCCAGGAAGCGCTTCTTCCAGAGCGGGATCCTGGTCCCGATGGTGCTGGCGCTGGTCGTCTCGGTCCTTTCCCCGCTGGTCGTCGTCGCCCTGCGCCAGGTCCTCGGTGACTCTGCCCCCGGGTTTGCGGCCGCGGTCCGGCTGCTGGTCCCCCAGGCCCTCCTGAGCATGGTGCTGGTGCCGCCCGTCTACCTGCTCGTGATGCTCCTCGATCGCCACGCCACGGAGGCACGCTACTGATGGCCCAGACTCCCCGTCGTCACCGGCTCCGGTTCGATCCCCCCACCGGGAAGAAGAAGGCCAAGCGGCGCGGGCTGCCCATGGCGGCCGACCAGCTCTTCCTGAACCGCCGGATGATGGTCGCCCGGTCGGCGCTGGCCGGCGGGTTCATGGTCCTGGCCGGACGCCTCGGGTACATGCAGGTGGTCGACCGTGATCATTACCGGAACGAGGCGCGCAGCAACTCCCAGCACTATGTCACCACGCGGGCTCCCCGCGGCATGATCTACGACCGGTCCGGTCGGGTGCTGTCGGAGAACCGGACCGCCTGGGAAGTGCGGGTGGTACCGGACCTGCTGCCCGCCAAGGGCACCCTCGCGCGGCGCCGGGTGATGGATACCCTGATCGCCGAGCTAGAGTTGCCGGAGGCGCTGGTCATCGACCACCGCAAGTGTCCGGAGCAGTCGCAGCCCGGGGTCTACGCCCAGGTCGCGATGTTGCGGGGCCGGGTCGGCGACGAGGTCCAGCGGTCTGTCGAGGCGATCACCAAGCTTGCCAAGTCCAACTACCTCGTCCTCCTGGAAGAACGCCTCACCATCGAACAGGCCGCCCAATTCCGCGAGGCCGGCCGGACCCTGCCGGGCCTCCAGGTCATGAACATCCTCGACTACGAGTTGGGCAACGCGCCGGGCTCCGCGACCCGGGTGGCGATCAAGACCAAGGTCCCCCGCGACACCGCCCTCCGCCTGGCCTCGAACGCGCTCTACTTACCCGGGGTCGAGGTGGACGGCGAGGTCCTGGTCCGGGACTACCCGGCCGGGCCGGTGATGGCGCACGTCCTCGGCTACGTCGGCCGGATCAGCCCGGAGGAGTACGCGGAGCGAGTCAACCCGGTCGGGACCAAGCTCTACGAGATCGAGGACTACCTGGGCAAGGCGGGCCTCGAGTCCAAGCTGGAAGACCTCCTGCGCGGCGAGAAGGGTGGCCGGTGGGTGGTCAGGGACGTGAACGGGGTCGAGATCGGGCTAGTCCCGGGCACCCAGGCCATCCCCCCCAAACCCGGCCAGGACCTCAAGCTGACGATCGACCTGGAACTGCAGGCCGCCGCCAGCCGCGCGCTCGCCCAGGGCATCCGCTACTCCGTCGAGGACCGCAAGGAGATCGGGAATGTCCAGGAGGGGGAGACCTTCGCCAAGTCGGGCGCGGTCGTCGCCCTGAACCCGAAGAACGGCCAGGTTCTGGCCCTGGTCAGCTATCCCCACTACGATAACCAGTTGTTCGTCGATGGCATCTCCCAGGCCAAGTGGCTGGAGTACACCGACCCCGAGCAAGGCCAGCCCTACGTCAACCGGGCCATCGCCAGCGCCCAGCCGCCCGGCTCGACCCTGAAGGTCTTCCATGCCTTGACCGGGCTGCACGAGAAGAAGATCACCCCCGAGACCATCTTCACCTGCACCGGCGCGATTCGGGTGCCGTGGGACTGGAACGAGGCCCAGGGCGACATCTGGCCCTGCTGGAAGAAGGAGGGCGGTCACACCAATATGAACGTGACCTCCGCGATCAAGGAATCGTGCGACATCTACTTCTATAACCTGGGCGTGCCGAGGGACAAGCCGGCCGGGGCTTCCGAGTACCTGCGCTACTACGACTACAATATCGAGGCCAAATCCAACGGCCAGATGAACTACTTCGACGGCCTGGGGATCAAGCTGATCCACAAGGGCTTGACCGAGCAGTTCTGGTTTGGGTCGGCGACCAACCTCGACCTCGATGGCGAGGCGGACGGCGTCGCCCCGAACGAGGCCTGGCTCCGTCGCAGCAATGGCGAGGACTGGTCGGCCGGCGCGACGATCAACACCGCCATCGGCCAGGGGTATTTCCAGGCCACCCCGTTGCAACTGGCCGTCAACACCGTCGCCATCGCCAACCGCGGCACGCTCTACCGGCCCACGCTGGTCCGGGAGGTGATCGGCTCCGACGATACGGTCGCCCAGGCCTCGACCCAGGTCCTGCGGCGGCTGACGATCGACCCCGCCCACATCGAGCTGGTCCGCGAGGCGATGCGCGGCGTGGTCCATGACGACGATGGCTCGGCCAATCACTGGTTCAACAAGACCACCGGCTTGAACGAGACCCGCTGGCCGCTGACGAACCCGCCGGGCGAGGAGGACACGATCTTGATCGCCGGCAAGACTGGCACGGCCGAGGTCGGTAACCGTGATGAGGACGGCTCGTACGCCAACCAGCACGCCTGGTTCACCTGCTTCGCTCCCTACGACGATCCGGAGATCGTGGTCACCGCCCTGGTCGAGTACGGCGGCGAGGGCTCGACCTACGCTGTGCCCGTCGTCGACCAGGTCCTGCGGGCCTACTTCGAGATGACCGGCCGTCGCGAGCGAGGCCTGGTGCTGCGCGAGGACGGCCAGCCGGAGGCCGACCCGGCGGTCAAGCCGGAACTGATGCCGGTGCCCGGCTCGACCGTGAACCCCAACCAGGATTGAGTGCCACCCGTGGCGATTGACGTGTTCGCCCCCACCGCTGGCCTGGCCCTCCATCACGTCGGGATCGTCACCGACGACCTCG
>JACCVE010000318.1 GCA_013698285.1 Chloroflexia bacterium
ACCCCCGCGCCTACGGGACCTACACCCGCGTCCTGGGCCGCTTCGTCCGCGAACAGGGCGTCATCCCATTGGAAGACGCGGTCCGCAAGATGAGTTCGGCCGTCGCCGACCGCCTCGGCCTGCGCGACCGCGGCCTCCTGCGGGCCGGCATGGCCGCCGACGTGGTCGTCTTCGACCCGGAGACCGTCACCGACCACGCCACCCCGACCGACCCCCACCAGCTCTCGACCGGCATCCGCGACGTCTGGGTCAGCGGCGGCCGAGTCCTCGCCGATGGCACCCCGACGGGCGCCCTCCCCGGCCAGTGGGTGAAACCGCACGGACGATGACCCCAGCGGACACACGTGAGCCCGTATGGGCAGATGACGATCCTCGACTGGAACCGGGTGTCTGTACATCTGTCACAAACAAACGATCCACGATAGACTAGTGGCGGTAATCGGTTACCCAACCGAGAGACACCCAATGAGGCCCCGCGCGAATAGCTGCCCGGAGGGTGGCGTTCTCGGACTTGCTCCGGGATAGCGCGGGGCCTCATTGTGCCTGTGGACGCCATTCCCGCAGGTCGGTGATCTTCAGACGAATCTGATTCAAGTATCTCGAATTCCCACGATGATAGGCGGCATATACGGCTCCTGACACCATATCGGCCGCTTGGATGATGTTGTCTGATCGGGAGTCGTGATATCGAACCGCGCGGATTTTGAGGGGCTGCGAGGTGGGGTTGAGCGATCGGCGCAAGTAGGTCGTGAGTGCCTGCTTACTCCGCTTGTCTTGGACGGACTCATCGAGGATGAGTGTCGCGTCTTGGATTGACCCATCGTCATGGCGAAGAATCATCTGGACCAAGAAGTTATAGAAGGTGTCGCGCTTTCGCATGTGCGGCCGTGTGATGAGCCGTTTGTCAACCACCAACACCCGGGCGGAAAAGCTCTGGCGACGCAGCATCTGGAGGAACGCGTCACGAACGACTTCGCTCGACCGGTAGAATTTGAACTCGTTTCCTCGGCCATACCAAGTTCTTGACGAAGCCGAGAGATCGCAGTCTGGAAAGGGATGGGATCATCGACCAGCAGGAGGGTAATGACGAAGAATGCTGATGAGCCCGAGTCAAATGTGAATCCTGTGTCTCCCGATTCGTCCAGATAGACGAACATGGCCATGCTCACTTCACCTCGCTCGTGATTCTCAATCTCCCGGTAGCATGCCATCGTTTCGTTGGATTGCTGCGCCCTTTGAAGTTCCTCATGTCCCACGCTGGGGTGTGTCATCCCTTCGGGGATGGGTGCGCGGGACCCCGCGACTCACCGTCGGCTAGACTGTGCTGCCCCGGCGGGGGGCGTCAACGACGGCGACGGGAGCGGGGGAGTGAGCGGCATGATCTGGCAGAACACGGCCAAGCGGAAGATGCGGGCGGGAGAGGCGGTGTTTGGCTACTCGTTGGGCCTGGGCTCGGCGCTGGTGGCCGAGGCCCTGGCCGGCTCGGGCATCGACTTCCTGATGATCGATACCCAGCATGGTTCGTTCGGCTCCGATTCCGCCATCGCCGCGCTGATGGCGACGGGTGCCGGCGGTGCCACGCCGATGGTCCGCGTCGCGTTCAATGAGTACACCCGGATCGGCCGCCTGCTCGACGACGGGGCGCTGGGGGTGGTCGTGCCGATGGTCAACGACGCCGACGACGCTCACCGCGCCGCCTCTGCCTGCCGCCTACCGCCGACCGGTGACCGATCCTTCGGCTGGGGACGGGCCGTGACCTACGGCGACGACTACGCGGACCGGATCGACGACGAGGTGTTCGTCGCGGTCCAGATCGAGAGTGCCCGGGCGGTCGAGAACGCCGAGGCGATCATGGCCACCCCCGGCATCGACGGCTGCTGGATCGGCCCGTCGGACCTGGCCCTCTCGATGGGCGTCCGGCCGCGCGACGGCGGCCAGCACGACGGTGTTCAGCGGGCGATCGAGCGGGTGCTGGAGGCCTGCCGGAACACCGACACCGTCCCGGGATATGCCGCCTTCACCCCAGCCGACGCCGCCGCCCGCGCTGCCCAGGGCTTCCGGTTCCTGACGGCTGGCAGCGACCGGGGGTTCCTGATGGAAGGGGCGCGGGCGGGCGTTGCCAAACTCGCGGGATCGAAGGGCGCTGGGCGGTAAGCGGCCGGCGCGATCGCAGGTGGACAGCTCGTACCGATGCGCGGCAGGGTGGCAAGGACACGCCTGAGCGGACCCAGGTCGGAAGTCGATGCGGATCGCGAGACGACCGACCCGGCAGATCGAGATGGCGGTGGGGACGGGGCACCTCCGTCCGCACCAGTCGCGAGCGCCGACGGCCTAACGCTCCTGCCCGGGTGACGCCACCCATTCGTGCTCGACGTATCGCATAGGCCGGGTGATCCAAACGCATCGCCAGCGGGTACGGAAAGGAGACGAGCGATCTCACGACCTTGGACGGTGTGTACCGGTCACGCGTGGAGGCGTTTCACGTAGGAGGCAACGATGCGGCCATTCCATGAGGTCATCCTCGACGCGGTCGTCGAGGAGCGGACGCGGGCAACGTCCCGGCGCGGCTTCCTCTCCGGGGCGGGCAAGCGGGCCGGGGCCGGTGCTCTTGCCTTGGCGGCGACCGCGGGACCGGCCATGCTCGGCCTCAAGCAGACGATGGCGCAGGCCGGCAGCGACATCGACATCCTCAATTACGCCCTGACCCTGGAGCACCTCGAGTACGCCTTCTACCGGGACGGGCTCGCCGCCCTCGGCGTATTCGACTCTCTGCTGGACGATGTCCGCGACCACGAGGACGTCCACGTCGACACGCTGATCCAGGTGATCTCGAGCCTGGGCGGCACGCCGGTCACCGAACAGTGCTACACCTTCGCCGCCAGGGGCGCCTTCGATAGCCAGGATGCCTTTCTCGACACGGCTCGCGTGCTCGAGAACACCGGCGTGATGGCCTATACAGGGGCTCTGGCGATGATCCAGTCCCCCGAGCTGCAGACCGCCGGGGCGACCATCGCCACCGTCGAGGCCCGGCACGCCTCGTACCTGAACCTGATCACCGGCTTCAACCCCTTCCCGGCCGCCTTCGACGACCCGGCGACGATGCAGGAGATCCTGGCCGCGGCGAGCCCATTCTTCGGCGACCGCGGCGGTGACCCGGCCCCAGTGCCGACCGAGACGCCCCGTCGCATCATCCGCAACGATGACGGTGACGATGACGGGAACGGGGCCGACGACGATGATGACGGCGATCGCGTCATCCGCGACCGCGCGAGCGATGAAGAGGACGAGGACGAGGACGGAGACTCGGTCCGCACCTAGCCGGAGTCGCGGCATCTGGCGACGCACGGCCGGTTCCGGGTTGCCGCCGTCTTCACGATCACGGAGGGCGTCAGGGATTCACCCTGGCGCCCTTCGCCGTGTCAGGCGTCGTATGCGTCGACGCGCCGGACCGGCCTTGACAGCGGGGGGCGACCGTGGACAATACCGATCCTACTCACGATCGGCGTCGGACCAGCACCCTCGGTGGGGTGCGGCACACCATGGGCGTGATGCGCGTTCGGTGTCGGGGTGAGCGTATGGGAGGTCCACATGCAGGATCAGCGCCTCGTCAAGCTGTTCGAAGAAGCCTCGCGCCGGGGTTATACCCGCCGCCAGATCATGGAGCGCGCCGCCGCGATGGGGCTCTCCATCCCCGCCCTATCGGTCGCCATGGCGGGTGCCGCCGCCGCCCAGGGGTCCCCGGCCGCCGGGGCCACCAACCCCTTCGGCGTCGACGCGGCCGCCCCACTGGACGTGGTCATCTTCAAGGGTGGCTACGGCGACGACTACGCCAAGTACGTCAACACGATGTATTCGGCGCTCTACCCCGAGTCCCAGATTGCCTACCAGGGCATCCAGCGCCTGGGCGAGCAACTGCAGCCCCGGTTCATCGACGGCTCGCCGCCGGACGTGATCGACAACTCCGGCGCCGGCAACCTCGACACCGCCGCCTTGATCGCCGAGGGCCAACTCGCCACCCTGGCCGATGTCCTCGCCGCGCCGGCGTACGACTCCGAGGGGATGACGGTCGGTGAGACCCTCTCCCAGGGCACCCAGGACACTGGCGTCTTCAACGGCGAGCAGTACTACCTCAATCTGGTGCAGTTCGTGACCGGGATCTGGTACAGCTCGTCGTTCATGACCGAGCGCGGCTACACCTACCCGCAAACCTGGCAGGAGATGCTGGACCTCTCGGCCGAGCTGAAGGGGTCGGGGGTCGCCCCCTGGGCGACAACGGGCGTCTACCCGCAGTATGCCCAGAACTTCGTGTTTGACCAGTTGCTCTGGAAGCTCAACCCACAGGCCCTGGTCGACATCGACAACCTGGCCGAGGACGCCTGGCGGGCGCCCGAGGTCGAGGCGGTCCTCGAGGCGCTGTCCCAACTCGGCTCCAACGAGTACCTCCTCGATGGGTGGGAGGGCCTGACCCACACCGAGTCCCAGGCCGAGTGGCTGCAGGGCCGGGCCGCCTTCCTGCCGTGCGGCTCCTGGCTCGAGAACGAGATGACCGGCCTGGTGCCAGAGGGCTTCGACATGGTCGTCTCCCCGGTGCCGCCGCTGGAGGGGAGCCAGGTCCCGTTCGAGGGCATCTTCTCCGGCGGCGGCGAGGTCTTCATCGTCCCTGCCGAGGGGGCGAACGTCGCCGGCGGCAAGGAATGGCTGCGCCTCCTCCTGTCGAAGGAAGCGGGCCGGGCCTTCGCCGAGGCGACCAAGTCACTGACGGTGGTCCAGGGGGCGGCGGACGGGCTGGATCTCGGCACCGCGTTCCAGTCGGTCCAGCAGGCCATCGAGGCGGCCGGGACCAACACGTTCATCTCCCGCTACAGCGGGTGGTACAAGGACCTGCAGGACGAAGCCAAGAACGCGATGGCCTCCCTGCTCCAGGGTCAGATCGAGATCGCCGAGTACATCGACACGGCCCAGGAGATGGCCGACCAGGTCCGCGAGGACGACGCCATCCCGAAGTACGAGCGGTCGCTCTAGGCCGCGTCGGCCGCGCGGGCCGTCCGGCGACCTCGCCTTCCGATCCTGACCCGCCGCGGGGGTGATCCCGATGCACTACCACAAATACCGGCTGATCATCCCGTTCATGCTGCCCGCGGTCGGCCTCTACGCCCTCTTCGTGCTCTACCCCTATGCCCAGGCGATCTACCTCTCCCTCACGAGCTGGCGCGGGGTCTCGGCCAACAAACCATTCGTCGGTCTCGACAACTACCAGCGCCTGGCGACCGACGAGCGGTTCCTCGAAGCGCTCTCTCGCAACGCCCAACTCCTGGTCATCCTGCCGCTGGCGACCATCGCCATCGGCCTGACCTTTGCCGCCCTGTTCACCCAGGGCCAGCAGGCGGTCCGCGGGGCGTCGTTCTACCGGGTCGTGTTCTTCTTCCCCCAGGTGATCTCGTCGGTCATCATCGGCATCCTCTGGAGCTACGTTTACAATCCCAACATCGGCTTGCTCAATGGCGTCCTCGGCGCGGGCGGGCTCGATGCCCTGGAGCGGACCTGGCTGGCCGACCCGAGCCTGATCCTGTGGTCGATCGCGGCCGTGGCGATCTGGTCCGGCGTCGGGTTCTACATGGTGATCTACCTGGCGGCGATGCAGTCGATCCCCAGTTCGTTCTACGAGGCCGCCGTG
>JACCVE010000340.1 GCA_013698285.1 Chloroflexia bacterium
CGACCGCGGCCCGATCGTAGCGGACGATGTCGCCGACGCTCCAGTTCCCGCCGCCCCACGGAAGAGGGTGACGGACCTCCGCCCGGTGGGGGTCGAATCCGTGTGTCGTGACGAGCTGGTCCTGGGCAATCGGCAACGGTGACGCGAGCCGGGCGTTGGCGGCCTCCGAAAGGATCCGCACGCCTCCGTGATAATGCTGGTAGGCCCGGGCGGCGGAAAAGGCATCGAAGATCGTCGAAGTCGCCACACCGGCCATCCCCCGAGCGGTCAACTCGGCGGCGATCGTGGCCCCGAGCTCGTTCGCCTGGACCTGGATCACCGGGTGGACGAAGGGATCGTACGGGTCGGTGAAGGGCGGCACCACGTAGCGGGGTCCAAACGAGGACATCTGGTGCAGGTCGTGAACGATGTGGGGATGCCAGCGGCGGTGAACGTGGTCGATCACCGCCCGTGTTTCCGGCAAGTGGTGGGTGAACCAATCGCGATTGTTGTCATGGCCGGCGACGGGATGGTACAGACCGGGCGGTATCGTCCCCTCGTGCGGGGTACCCACCGTCTTCTCGTGCCAATCCACCACCAGTTCCCAGCCGTCAGGGTTGAGGCTCGGGACGAGCAGGATGACGACCTGGTCCAGGATGTCGCGTGTCAGGGCAGAATCGTCGGTGGTCAGGTGGTGCAAGAGGCACGGGGTCATCAGTGTGCCGCCGACCTCGGTGGGGTGGATGCTGCACGTGATACAGCAGATGGTACGACCCCGCCCGAGCAGGTCCGTGCGCTCCCGGGAGGACAGCGCAGGACGCTGGTCCGCCAACCGACGCTGGACGGCCCGTATCGCGTCCAGGTTCGCGATGTTGGCGGCCGACGAGATGGTCAAGAGGACGAGTGGTTCGCCGCCCCAGCCTCGCCCGATCTCCTCGAACAGGACCCGATCGGACCGCTCGGCCACGTCAGTGAAGTACCCCAAAAGCGCCGCCCATCGCGGCAGGAAGCTGTCGGTGCCGGGACGGTGCCCAAACGCGGCCACGGGACGCCGGATGGCGTCGCTCGCCGTGCGCCGGTGTGCTCGGTCACGGGTCACCACCTCGGGGCCGGCCGGTTTAGGTTGGACGGGCAGGGGCGTGTTCCTCCGGGCGCTGCGGCAACGATTGGTCCGGTCCCAAGCCCGATGAGTACGATTCCTCCGCCGATATCGTGCCGGTGTCCTCCGATCGGGTGTCGGTGTCGCCGTGAGAATCTGGCGGAGTCGACGAATCTTGATCAGCATCGACCAGGAGTGCCAGGCGGGCGAAGGCCTGCTCCAGCGATCGCTGGACCGACGCCTCGGCATAGGTCGTGTCGGAGACGATGCCGAGGTTCTGCCCGAGGAGACGGTATTCCGTTTGCCGGGTCACCGAGCTCCCGCCCTGTTTGCCCGCCGTGACGGTGAAAGATTCGTCGAGGCGTTCCCCGTTACCGCCCGTGCAGCGGAGAGTCAGTTCACCTGCCTCCGGCCGGCTTTCCACCTCACAGGTCAGGTGCATCGTCCGGTCGGCCTCGGTCTTCGTCAGGCCGATGGTCCGGCCCGGTCCGGCGCCGTCATGCCGCGGTGGTTCTGGGACGGAGTAGGTCACGTCCCACTCCGGCCAGCGACGCGGGTCTCCGACCAACGACCAGACCGCGTCCATGGGCGCGGCGATGTCCGCGCTGACCTGAGCCCGTGTCATCGTCTTGACTCCTCAACCGTCTCGCGTCGTGATCACGATGTGAACGCGTCGCCAGTCTCGTTCTCGTCTCCACTCGCCGCAGGGTGTGTGCCAAGGGAGCCGTGGCCAGGGTTCGGGCGAACGCCTGGTCCTCCCGATTCGTCGCGGTCGCATCGGTTCATCGGTCGCCCTACAATGAACCTTCGCACGACCGCGCGAGACGGAGTCCACGAGAGACGGGGGTCGTGGGGGGCTTCAGCGCCCCGGGCACCGTCGTTATCGGAGGGGAGACGACCCATGGGCACGGTGAGCCTGAATCTGGACCGGCATGAGGTGGCGGCATTGTGCCGTGCGCTGTCGGACCAGATGGCACGGTGCGGGTGTGGCACGACGGGTGATGAGTCGCTGTGCCCCGACTGCCAGGTCATCGCGCCAATCCTCGGAGACGCCGAGCGACTCGACCGTCGTCCCCGGCTCCCGGCCCGGATGGTGCTCCCCCCGATGGAGACCGATCGCCCGTCCACCTCCAGTCCCGCCCGGGTCGTCGAGATGTTCCCGGCGGGCCCCGCCCGCCAGCGTGGGCCGGGCCGCCGCGCCCACGGGCGAATGTGAGCGGAACGAAGACGATGGGGCGACGACGGGTTGACACCGGCGGGTGACTGGCCCCGAGCGCGCCGGATCGCTGGGGACAGGTAACACCCGGGCGGCCCCGAGCATCCAGAGAGTCAGGCCACGCCGGCGGGCCGAGGTGCGAGGACCCGCGCGAACCCGTCCTGATCCCGTTCGATCGTGGCCGTCCGGCCGGGGCCCGGGTCGCCCCCAGCCCGGACCGTCGCCCGATCGACCCCGGGCGGGAGGTGTGCCCCAGTCACCGTCAAGCCGTCGGGCCCGGAATCGATCCCGAGCAAGGTGGAGACGATGAAGGGGATCGCCGCCGCCGCCCAAGCCTGGGGACTGCAACTGACGGGGTAGGGGATCGGCGCGTCGGTGGCATGTCCTTCCCGCTCGAACCCGCAGTAGAGCTCCGGGAGGCGGCCGAGAGTCTGGGTCGAGGCCACGGCGACTAAGGTAGTCAACAGTCGCGACGCCTCGTCGAGGTAGCCATACCGGATCAAACCGGCCGCGATCAGGCTATTGTCGTGGGGCCAGATCGATCCGTTGTGGTAACTCATCGGGTTGTAGGTCCGGGAGGTATCGCTCAGCGTCCTGATGCCCCAGCCGGTCCACATGTCGGGCCGCGTCAGCCGCGCCACCATTCGCCCGGCCTGCCCGGGCGACGGGACGCCGCACCAGAGCAGGTGCCCCGCGTTGGAACTGATCGCCGCGACGGGCCGTTTCTCCCCGTCGAGGGCTTGGGCATAGTAACCCTCGTCGTCCAACCAGAACGCCCGGTTGATCGTTTCCCGCAACCGGTCGGCCCGTTCTCCCAGCACTCCCGCCCGGGCGAGGTCGCCATCGAGCCTCGCGACTTCGGCGGCGCCGACGAGGGCGGCATAGACATACCCCTGAATCTCGACGAGCGCCACCCGGCCGAACACGGGTGTACCGTCAACCTGGTGGAGGGAGTCGTGACTATCCTTCCATCCCTGGTGGACGATCCGGGCCCCGTCCGGGGGCCGAGCGTCGTACTCGACCAGACCATCGCCGTCCATGTCGCCGAACGTGTCGATCCAGTCCAAGGCCCGCTCCAGGTGCTGGCGGAGATCGATCGACGAGGGCGTCCCCGCGAGGAGGGCCCGGGTGCAGAGCATCGCGAAGAGGGGGGTGGCGTCGGCCGTGCCGTAGTAGGGGGTATGGGGAATCTCGCGACGGCGGGCCATCTCACCAAAGCGAACCTCGTGGAGGATCTTCCCCGGCTCTTCTTCCCGCGCGGGATCCACGAGGGTTCCTTGGTGACGCGCCAGGGTCTCCAGGGTGCCGATGGCGCGGCCGGGATCCAGGGCGAAGGTCTGGAGGCCGGTGATCACACTGTCCCGGCCGAAGGGCGCGATGTACCAGGGGATCCCCGCGGCTGGCAGCGTCCCTTGGTCGAATGTTGTTTGGAGAAGTTCCAGGTCCGCCATCGCGCGATCCAGGAGGACCTGTAGGGCGGCGTCATCGACGGTGATCGGGCTCGGGGAGGTCTCCGTCGTGGGGGATAGGCACTGCCGGGCCGCGATGGGCCGGGTGGTCGCCGGCACCGGCTGCACGGTGGTCAAGACTCGCCACGTCAGACCCGATTCGAGGCGGATCGCGAAGGTCGTCCCCACGGCCGTCACGGGAAACCCAGACGCCGCCGTCCCCGGGTTCGCGAGCGACCCGTCAGTCCCGCCCGCCTCACCCGGATGGAAGATGAGGAACCCGACCGGATCTTGGTCGAACCCGACGGTCAGGGCCACCCGAGCGTCGTCCAGGCCACGATAGGCCAAGGTGAAGCCGTGGTCGCCGATCTCGGGGGTCAGGAAGGTTCCCCGGGCCGCGCGGGGGAAACCGCGGATGTCGAAAAGATCGCGGAAGTCGGTGCCCAGGACCAGGCCGACCGTCAGTTCGAGCGGTTCGGCGGAGTAGTTGGTCAACGTGGTCTCGGCCTCCATCCGCGACGAGAGGCAGAGGCGCTGTTCGATCCCGACGGACTGCGGCTGGACCGAACTGGGTTCCCGGTCTAATCTCGGGTTGGTCGAGATGATCGCGGCCCGGTTCGACTCGATCATCCGGCTCGCGATCGGCTTGACCGGGAGACCGTCGAGCGTCAGATTGGCGACGCTCAAGTACCGGGTATCACGGAGATATAAGCCGGTGGCCCGTTCGCCGCTGCCGTCGGTCGTGATGTCGCCGGCGAGGAAGAGTTCGTTGTCCTTGAGGATGAGGTTGCTCTCGAGCACGCTAGGGTTTCTCCCGGTTCCATGGGCGGACGTCAACCATCGATTCGGCGTAGGATGCGTCAGTGTACGCGCTGCTCGCCGGTGATCGCGAGGTGCGTCCCGGCACCGGTGACGAGCCCGGGACGAGCCGCGCCGATCGGCGGCATCTCGGGGCGCCGGGGCCCGGGGCGAGACACCGGGACACGGTTTTGGAGCGAAACGACGGGATGCGATGAGACTCCTCAGATTGATCGGCAAGAGCTTGTCCGACGTCTTCGAACACCTGTTGCCATTCATCGTGGCCTCGGTCCTCTGGTGGCTCTGCGTGCTGTCGGTGGTCCTCGGACCGCCCGCGACGGTCGCCCTGTTCACCTTCACCGACCCGAGGCGCTCGGTCGACCGCCCGGAGTTTGGCGAGGTGATCGAGGGGTTCCGACGCCAGGCGATCCCGGCGTGGAAACTGGCGCTTTCGACGATCCCGTTCGTCGCTTTGCTGGTCTGGGACCTCGGCTTCTATGGCGGGACGGATAACACCTTCGCCCTCTTGTCTCCCCTCTGGTTCGTGCTGCTCCTCCTCGCGGTGGCG
>JACCVE010000352.1 GCA_013698285.1 Chloroflexia bacterium
GTCGAGGGCGGCCAGGCGCTCCGCGGAGATCGCGCGCTCGATCCCGGCCGCCGCGTCCGACGCCTGCCACCGGGCGGTGGCACCGGATTCCAAGCGGAGCAGCGCACATAGGTTGCCGGTCACCGGACCCGTCAGGTTCCAGCGGGCAGCCCAGGCCTCCCCTCGCCGCCGGAACGTCTCCGCCCGCAACAGGTAGTACCAGAGTGCGCCGGATACCCGGAGGAACGCCCCGGCCGGGTCGGGCGGCCCGAGGTCCCGTCCGACCAGCGCCCCGGCCCCGGCCGAGATCTGGCCACTCTGATCGACGGCCAGGACCATGTGTCCCACGCTCAGCGGGCTGTTCGGCCAGTCGCGCATCGACCCCACTGCCGATATCGGATAAACATTGAAATCAGCCCGCAGCGGCAGGGACTCGGCATCGAAGATCGTCCATGGGTGGTCGGCCACGCCCGGGAACGCGATGAGGAGATCTCCGAGCCCGGCCACCCAGTCCGCCCAGCCGTCCACGAACCCGTCGAGCGCGTCGTCCCGGACGAAGATCGCCACGTCGATGTCCGAGAAGTCATCGTCGCGGCCCTCGCTCCCCGACCCGTAGTCGACCATGCCATCGATCCGGCCGTCCTCCCTGGCCCGGTCCAGCAGGCGGTCGAGGACGCTCTGGCGAACCTGGCTGATGGTGTGGGTCATGGCAGATCCCCGCTGGTCTCGGCTCCGGCGCACGATGCCCCCGCCCGAGCTGGCGCGTCATTCCGGCGCCCCGTCTTGCGGCTCGTAACCCAGCAGGTCCCGGGCATGGGAGATGTCCCAGAACTGGCGTGGGTTGTCGGAGATGCCGTAGACCACCGCCCAGGTCACCTCCGGCACGTCCAGGCAACGTCCGACCAACTGGGCGATGTCGCGGCGGCTCTGCCAGGTGGCCCGCATCCGCACCCGCCGCTCCTCCTCTGTCGCCAGGTCGAGCAGGGCCGGCGACGACGCCAGCATCTCTGGGTCGAGCGGGTCGTCGTTTCCCCGGACCGACCCGATCCGCAGGCAGAACACCTTCATTCCGTGCCGCTCCACGTAGTAGCGACCGAGGGCTTCCCCATAGGCCTTCGAGACCCCGTAGAGCGAATCGGGTCGGATCTCGACGGTGTGGTCGTAGGTGCGGGGGTCATCCAGGGCGTAGATATCCGGGACGCCGTCGAACTCGTACATGCCGATGACGTGGTTCGAGGAGGCGAAGACCACCCGCTCCACCCCCGCCCGGTGGGCGGCCTCGAACACGTTGTACGTGCCGATGAGGTTGTTCTGGAGGATGCTGGGCCAGGGTGTCTCGACCGCGGGCGAAGCCGCTAGGTGGACCACGGCCTCGACTCCGTCGAAGGCGGGCAGGATGGCGTCCAAGTCAGAGATGTCCGCGACGTGACTGGGGAAAGGTTGCGATTCCTTGGTCAGGGCAGACAGCGCATATCGATCACCGAGGTACTCCCGGAGCGCCGTGCCGATCGTCCCCTCCGCCCCGGTGATGAGGACCCGTCGGATGACTGGACCACCGTCACTCGAACCGTCCCGTGCCGTTCCCGTTTCTCTCATGCCCACGTCTCCCCCGTCGGTAGCGTCGTCTGCCGGAGGACAGGCTCGTCCGCACCCGGCATGCCGTGGGCCGATCTACCGCGTCGGCTGGTGATGGACGGGCCAACACGCCAGCACGTTCCCCGTGCCGACCCTGCCCCAGCCGCACGACTCAGCGTTTCGGCGTCCGTCACGATAGGCTGCCCGGGCGGGCGCCAGGGTTCGCTCCACGGGGAAAGCTCAGGTGATTCGAGAAGACGCCCGAAACTGGACTGAATGTGTCGAGAGAGACGGGAGGGAGAAAGCCATCCTGAATGCGCTCACCGGCCAAACAGCCAGGCGGCATCGGCCAAGGCGACGACTGCCCAGAACCCGATGATCAAGGTGGGCCGGCGGAGCACGCAGCGGCTACGCGCCAGCCCCAAGCTCACGGCGCGGCCGTAGAACACGATGGCCGCCCCGGCGACGAGCAGCACGAACACCGCCGGGGTCAGAGCCCAGGCGAGGAGTCCGGTCGTGCCCATCTTGCAGAACGTGAACGCCACCCGCTCATACTTTTCGGCGGAGTTGAGCCCAG
>JACCVE010000388.1 GCA_013698285.1 Chloroflexia bacterium
CCCGAAACTCGTCCACTACGGGATCAGCGACGAGATGGCCTGGGATGTCGGCCTCGCCTGCGGTGGCGCGATCGATGTCTTCATCGAGCCGATCGACGCCGTCGTCCCCGCCAACCGGTAAGGCGACCCGGGCGACGACCCGCCGCGCGGTGAGGACCCCCCTCCGCGCCCGAATGTCGCCCTCACCGCTAAGACGATCCCGCTGGTCTGGACGCCACTGATCGAGCACGCGCCGGTCGGGACCGCCGGACGGCGCCCGGCCCCGATGATCGGGGGGACGGCCCGATCCGGTGCTGGGGAGTGACTGTCGGCAGGGTGGGAGTAGGGCAATCCGGTCACCAGTGGCGGGTGGGCCAGGCGGATGTCGTCTCCGTCGCGGCCGCCTTCGGCCTGATTCTCGCCTCACCGGACCTCGAACCGCTCGGCGGCGCCACCAACGGGGTCGTCCGGATCGTCACCGGATTGGGCGACCTGGTCGTCCGCGTCCATGCCACCTGGACGACTCCCGATCGCCTGGCGGCCGTCCACGCCGTCCAGGCCCACCTCCGCCGTCACGGCCTGCCCGTCCCCGCCGCGATGACCGCCCGCGATGGGCGATCCTGGGCGACGGTCGACGGACGCCTGGCGGAGGTGCTGCCGTTCGTGGCCAGCGGTCACCAGGCGGAGGACTGGGCGGACGCCGGCACGGCCGTCGCCGCGCTGGGACGCCTCCATGTCGCCCCGCGGACGTTCGCCGGGGATGTCCCGCCCCCTGCCCAAGGGTGCTACCTGGACTCGACCCAGGCGATGGACCTCCTCGCCGCGACCGATGCCCCATTCCGGTCCCGCGCCACCGAACCGGGGTTCTCTGATGCGGCCAGGGTGCGGTCGGACGTCGAGGCGTTGCTCGGTCACCTCGTCACTGCCCGGGCCACGTACCACGACGCTGTGCCGCGTCACCTGGTCCACGGCGACCTCTTCGGCAGCAACGTACTGCTCTCCGGCGATCGGGTCGTGGCGATCCTGGACTTCGACCGCTTGTCCGTGCGCCCCAGGGTCCACGACCTCGCCTACGGCCTCTTCCACCTGCTCAACCGCTTCCGGATCGTCGGGCTCAGCCCACGCGAAGGAGACGGCGGACTCGTCAACGGCGACCACCTCCGGCTGGCGGGGCTGCTCGGCCGGTATGCCGAGGCGGACTCCCCGCTGACGCCGGTCGAGCTTGCCGCGCTCCCCTACGAGATGACCCTGGCACCGCTGTATCCGGTGGTCGCCGCCGGGACCAACGCGGGACGAGCGGTGGCGGATACGCTCGGGGCGGCAGGACAGATCACGCTCGCCCGCTGGATGGCGGCGTCGGCCGAGCGCGTCACCGCGACCCTGTCGGACGCGCCGCGGTGACCGCCGGGTTCCGTCCGCCGGACGGTGCGTCACTCGCCGGTCATCGCCGATACCGCTCCCACGGGCGATCTCGATTACCCTTGCCAGCCTGGACTCCGCCCCGCGATTGGTGAAGCTGACCTGATGCCGGACCTGACGACGCTCCTGCCCCCGGACGACCCGCGCCTCGCCGTCCTCCGGGGCGGCGACACGGGCCAGAACTCCCGCTGCGTCCTGCTCTGGGTCCAGCGCGCCCAGCGGGCGACCGGCAACCTGGCCGCCAACCTGGCGATCGACCTGGCCGACCGCCTCGGCCTCCCGGTCGTCGCCGCCTTCTGCCTAGTCCCGGCCTTCCCCAGTGCCACCCGCCGGGCCTACCACTTCATGGGCGAGGGGCTGGCCGAGTTGCCGGATGCCTTCGCCCGGCGCGGCGTCGGATGGGAACTGCGCGCCGGTGAACCTGGAGAGGTCATCCCGGCCCTGGCCCGTGACCTCGGCGCTGCCCTCGTTGTCACCGACCAGAATGCCCTCCGGATCGGCCGCGAATGGCGGTCCGGCGTCGCCGAGCGCCTCGCCGTGCCGATGGTGGCCGTCGATGCCGACGTCGTCATCCCGACCTCCCTGTTCCCGACGGAAGAGTGGGCGCCCAGGACGATGCGGCCCAAGGTCCACCGCCTACTCGACCGCTTCCTCGTCCCGATCCCCGAACCCGACGCCAAGCACCGCTCGACCCATCGCGCCGGCCCGGACCCCCTCGCCGCCGTCGCCGCCCTCGACCTGGACGACCGCGTCGGCCCGACACCGGACCTGCCCGGCGGGGCCACGGCGGCCCGGGCCCGCCTACGACGGTTCCTCGATGATCAACTCGACGGCTATGCCACCAACCGCGATCGGGCCGACATCGACGGCACCAGCCGCCTCTCCCCCTACGTCCACTACGGCCAGATCGGCCCGCTGGAGATCGCCATCGCCGTCCGCGACGCCGGGCGGGACGGGGCACCCGCCGAAGACGTCGAATCGTTCCTAGACGAACTGATCACCAACCGGGAGCTGTCGGTCAACTTCGCCCTCCGCAACCCGGCCTACGACCGGTACGAGGGCATCCCTGACTGGGGCCGCAAGACGCTCGACGAGCACCGCGCCGACCCTCGCCCGGTCGTCTACGACCTCGATGCCCTGGACGCCGCCGCCACCGCCGACCCGGTCTGGAATGCCGCCCAGCGCCAGATGGTCGCCGAGGGCTGGATGCCGAACCGGATGCGGATGTATTGGGCCAAGCAGATCGTCCGCTGGTCGGCCACCCCCGAGGAGGCCTTCGCCCACACCGTCGTCCTCAACGACCGCTACTTCCTCTGCGGCCGCGACCCCGTCGGCTACGCCCAGATCGCCTGGGCCGTCGGCGGCCGCCACGACCGCCCCTTCCCCCCGAACAAGCCCATCCTCGGCCTCGTCCGGCCGATGGGCCTGGGCGCCCTGAAGAAGCGCTTCGACCCCGCGAACTACGTCCGCCAGATCGACGAACGCCTCGGCCCGGCGGGCGCGTCCCAAACGTCGCTGCTGACGGACGAGCAAGCGGGGTAGGGCAGAACCGTCCGTCGGGGCGCTGCTCGCTGCGCGCATCACTGGTGGGCACGACGAAGGGCAATCGATTGACGAACCCAACCGTGCGACGATCGGCATCCCTCCGTGATGACGGCACCGATCGCTGTGGTCCTATCCCGGCGATGGTGCCGCCGGCAGGGTCTCCGGCGCCGGGAGATACCGTTCCGCCCGGCCCAGGGGGCTGAAGACGAAGAACCCGGCCGCGATCAGGGCCGTCGCGATCCCGATCCCGCTATAGACCAGCCGGATATCGCCGGTGCGATCGATCAGCCAGCCCCCGGCCAGGGTGCCGAGGGGGATGGCCGAGAAGGCCAGGACCCCGGCGACGCTCATCACCCGGCCCAGCAGGTGATCCGGCACGATCGCTTGGCGGACGGCGGCAGTGTTGATGTTGAACAGGGTGCCCAGCCCCGCGATCAGGCCCTCCAGGACGACGACGTGCCAGACGACTGTCGAGGCCCCCAGGACCACCGTCAACAGTCCGCTGACCATGAGCGCGCCGAGCGCGACCACCCCGAAGCTGAACCGGCGCCGCAGCGGCCCGGCCGCCAGCGAGAGCACCACGACGCCGGCGCTGCCCGCGGCGTAGAGGATGCCGATCTCCGAGTCGGTGGCGGCCAGTTCCTCTTTGGCGAAGTAGACCAGCTGGGTAAAGACCGTAGTCCCGACCAGGTTGACCAGCGCCATCATCACCGAGATCGCCCGCAGGACGGGCTGACCCCAGACGTAGCGCAGCCCCTCGACGACATCGCGGAGGATGCCGGTGGGTTCGGGTGACGGCCCGGTCCTGTCCCGGGCCGCGTTGAAA
>JACCVE010000408.1 GCA_013698285.1 Chloroflexia bacterium
CGGTAGGCCAGACTCGTGACGCCGTGCTGCCCCTCGATGACGGAGCCCACGAGGCCGGCCGGGAGGTCGAACTGGGCTCCGCCTCCCCACTCGTGGACGCGGACCTCGTAGGGCAGCCAGGGCGCGATGACGCGCAGCCCGGCGACGACCGCCGCGACGCCGGCCGGGCCATGGATGTCGACCGGCTCGGTCCGGCCCGAGGTGGCCAGGGTGTGAAACAGGCCGGGGAGGCCCGCGACGTGGTCGGCGTGGACGTGGGAGAGGCAGATGGCCGACAGGCGACGGAAGCCCCAGCCAAAGCGCTTCCAGGGGATCTGCGTCCCCTCGCCGCAGTCGAAGAGGACCAGTTCGCCGTCGCAGCGGAGCAGGAGACTGGAGAGCCACCGGTCTGGGAGGGGCTGCATCCCGCCCGTTCCGAGCAGGAGGAGATCAATCATCGCCGGACCCCGGGTCGAGGCGGCCGGCCGGTGTCCCGGGTCGGCCCGTGGTGTGGGGAACGCCGGGGGCGTCCGACGGCATGGCGCATGCTCCTGACACTCCTCGTCCGGGGGGAATGGCCCCGCCAGTTGACCCGGGACGGCAGGCCGCCCCGTGATTGATGAGCAATCGGTCCCGGGATGGCACGATGATGGCCAACGCCGGCGCGACGCCTGGCAGTGAAGGATTCGAACCGATGCAGACCAACGACGCCGGTCCGAGGGACGGCGAGCGGACCCCGGCCGGGGAAGACGTGGCGTCCGATGCCCGCTTCTCGGCCGACGCGGTGGCCTCGTCGTTCGAGGTGGACATCGACCGGGTCCACCGGGCGATGGCTGGCGAGTTCCAGCTGGGGCCAGACGACTCGGTGACCTCCGTCCAGGCCCAGGGACTGGCCGATGTCCTCCTCGGCGACCTGCCGATCGACCGGCAGCAGGCGGCCATGATGACGCTGGGAGCCTTCACGCCGCGCTCCGACGATGCCTGGGGGATGGGAGACACGGCGCCGGGAGAAGAGAGTGACCGGCTGTCCTCCAACGCCTCCAAGCCCGACGACGTGAGCCCGAGTCCCCGGGGCTCACACGACCCCGCCTACACGCCGGGCGGCCGGTGACCCCGGAGGCACCGAGGGCTGGAGATGACGCGGCGGTGGATGCCAGGCCGCTGGACGCCGCCGAGGTCGAACGGCTCCGGGCCGAGACGCCGGGTTGCGCCCACGTCACCCACTTCAACCACGCCGGGTCGTCACTGCCGCCCGGGGTCGTCGTGGAGACGGTGGTCGGCCATCTTCGCCGCGAGGCCGAGATCGGGGGCTACGAGGCGGCCGACGAGGCGGCGGACCGCCTCGGAGCCGTCTATGGCTCGCTGGCCCGCCTCCTCAATGCGGCGCCGGAGGACATCGCGATCGTCGAGAATGCGACCCGGGCCTGGGACCTCGTCTTCTACGCGATCCCGTTCGCGCCCGGTGACCGCATCCTGACCTCGGTGTCCGAGTACGGCAGCAACGTGATCGCCTTTCTCCAGGTCGCCGGACGGGGCATCAAGGTCGAGGTTGTGCCGAACGACGCCTCGGGACAGCTCGATGTCGAAGAGCTGGCGCGGCGGATGGACGATCGGGTGAAGCTGGTCGCCGTCTCGCACATGCCGACGAATGGCGGCCTGCTCCAGCCCGCCGCCGCGATCGGCGAGGTCGTCCGGGGCAGCGGGGCGATCTACCTCCTCGACGCCTGTCAGACCGCGGGCCAGGTGCCCCTCGACGTCGGGGAGATCGGCTGCGACTTCCTGTCCGCCAGCGCCCGGAAGTACCTCCGGGGCCCACGGGGCATCGGCTTCCTCTACGCCGGCCAGCCCTGGCGGACCCGCCTGACGCCTCCCTTCCTGGACATGCGGGCGGCCGAATTGGTCGCCACCGACCGCTATGAGGTGCGGGACGACGCCCGGCGGTTCGAGAACTGGGAATCGTCCATCGCCAACGTCCTCGGGATGGGCGCCGCGGTGGACTACGCCTTGGAGATCGGACTGGACCGGATCTGGGCCACGGTCCGGCGCCGGGCCGAGACGTTGCGGGCGGTCCTGACCGCGCTGCCGGGCGACCGCGTCGCCGTCCACGATCTGGGTGCCGAGCGGGGCGGCATCGTCAGCTTCACGGTCGAGGGATGGGACGCGGAGGCGATCAAGGGGGAACTTCGCTCGCGGGCGATCAATGTCTCCGTCACCGGGATCAGCAGCACCCGGTCGGATATGGAGGCGCGTGGCCTGGACCAGATGGTCCGGGCCTCGGTCCACTACCTGACGACGGACGAGGACATCGAGCGGCTCGGCGGGGCGATCGGGGCGCTGGCACCGGGGAATGCCCCGCCGCCCGGGGGCAGGGTGTAGTATCCATCGGAGACGTGGATCGGCTGGGACCATGCGTGTGGCGGGCCGAGTGAGGCTCACCGTTGGGGTCGGAGGGGACGGCGGATGACGAGGCTGCACGAGGTGCCGGTCGCGCCGGTCTCGATCGAGCGATTCACGTCGATCGTCGGCACCGCGGCGATGGACCATGCCCGCCAGCGGGCCGAGTGGGCCCGGCAACGGCTTCGGGGACGCACCTTCTGGCACGTCAACTCAACTTCCCAGGGGGGAGGCGTGGCCGAGATGCTCCAGGCCCTGCTGCCCTATGTCCGGGGCGCTGGCATCGACACTCGCTGGCTGATCATCGAGGGATCGGCCGACTTCTTCCGGATCACGAAACGGCTCCACCACGCCCTGCACGGTTCCCCGGGCGACGGCTCCCCCCTCGGCCCGGCCGAGCGCGAGACCTACGAGGCCCGGCTCCGGGCCCAACGTGGGCAACTGCTCGACCAGGTGAAGGCCGGAGACGTGGTGTTGCTCCACGACCCACAGACCGCGGGGTTCGTCGGACCGCTTGTGGACGCCGGCGCCATGGTCATCTGGCGCTGTCACGTCGGCTCCGACGACACCAACGAGGAGACCCGCCTGGGATGGGCATTCTTGGCCCCGTACCTGAACCGGATGGCGGCCCTGGTCTTCTCCCGCGAGGCCTATATCCCCGGCACCGTCGACCGCTCCCGCGCCGTGGTGATCGCCCCGTCGATCGATGCCTTCTCCGCCAAGAACCAAGCTCTGGACGCCCCGGTGACGCGCGCCATCCTGGAAGTCGCCAACCTGACCAAGGGCGAGGCATCCCCGGCCCAGGCCCGGTTCCGGCGGGACGACGGGTCCGAGGGGCACGTCGGCCGGCCGGCGGTGGTCGTCCGGTCCGGTGATGCTCCCCCCTGGGGCGCACCACTCCTGACCCAGGTCTCCCGTTGGGACCCGTTGAAGGATCACCTCGGGGTGATGCGGGCCTTCGCCTCGCTGGTGGACGAGGGGGGCGCCCGGGACGCGCATCTGGTCCTGGCCGGACCGGATGTCGCCGCGGTCGCCGACGACCCGGAAGGCGCCGGTACCTACGCGGATCTGCTCTCGGCCTGGGAGGGGCTACCGGACGAGAGCCGGGGCCGGATTCACCTGGCGAACCTGCCGATGGCCGACGCGGAGGAGAACGCTGCGATCGTCAACGCTCTCCAGCGGCACGCCAGCGTCGTGGTCCAGAAGAGCTTGCAGGAGGGGTTCGGTCTCACGGTCACCGAGGCGATGTGGAAGGCGCGGCCGATCATCGCCAGCGCGGTCGGGGGCATCCGAGACCAGATCGTCGACGGCGAACACGGCATCCTGCTCGACGACCCGGCCGACCTCGGCGCCGCCGCCCGGGCGATGCGCCGCCTGCTCGACGACCGGGAGATGGCCCGTGGCCTCGGCTTCGCCGCCCGGGACCGGGTCCAGGAACGGTACCTCGGTATCCGCCACCTGCTTCAGTACGTCGAACTTCTGGAGCGACGCGACGGCGGGTGAGCCCGGCAGGCGCGGCCGTCCCCGGGTTCACCGGACGAGGACATTCGGCCCGCGCCGTCCGGTCCTCACGGGCCAGCCCACCGGTCCGGGCACGATGCGAACACCATCGCCGTGAAGGCGAGGCCCACGCCGATCCCGAGGCCACACGTCTGCCGAACATCATCCGTGGCGGTAGCCAGACACCGCCCGGAAGCCCGCTGTCCGTTGACCGGGGATCACAGCACACCTTTCTCGTCACGCTCGTGGTGACAATCGCCCCGGTGAGGGCCGGACCCGATCGCATTAGACCTTGGCCGACAGGATGTGACGGACGCTGACGTCGTCGTGCGTCGTCACGCCGGCGATGCCCCGGCCGCCCCGGTGCTGGTTCGCGGATTGAGCGTCTCGGTTCCGAATCCTCCTGGCCGACGCGGTCTCATTGCCTGGCGGTCATCATCTCCTCGCCGAATGCGACGCCGAGGCCCGGCCCGATCGCGACACCCAACGCGAGGTTTTCGGGGATGATCCCGAGCGCCGACCCGAGGGCCACGCCGATCGCCTTCCAGACCCCGAGCCACCCGGCGCCGCGGGTGTCGTCCTCGTCGTGATCGTTCTCGTGAGTAGTCATGGCGGTCACGCCCGTTCTCGCCCGGAGGTACGGCCCAGCAGCCCTGCCGTGCCCAGTCATCGCGATGCGTGAAAGGGTCCGATCTCGTGCGAGGTGTGGGCTCTCCACGAAGCGCACGACTCCGGCGTCGTCCGTCGCCGGACCGCTGCTCAGCCCTCCCGCAGGGTGATCTTCTCGTTCTCGCCGGGTTGGTAGGACTGGTTCGAGGCAATCGCCTTGATCATGCCGGCGACGTAGGCGATCTTATTGGAGGTCGCGTCCCAGTATTCGGCCTGGCCGACGGTCACCTTGAGCAGGGAGAGGTTCGGGTCGTCCACGCCGTCGGGGAACCAGGCCTCCAGCGGCTTGCTCCACAGTTCTCGCATCTTGGCCTGGTCGCGGACGAGCTCGGCCGTGCCGGACATCGAGACCCAGGCGTTGTCGTCCTTCGAGGCGAAGCTGAGGTTGACTCGCTGGTCGCGCCGGACCTCGGCGACCTTCGGGTCGCTGGCGAGGGTGAAGAACCAGAGCGTGCCGTCGAACTCGGCCTGTTGGGTCGCCATAGGGCGGGACCGCAGGTCGCCGTCCGGCTCCACGGTCGTCATCATCGCGAACTCGATGTCCTTGATCAGGTCGTGCAGCTTGGCGATGTGCTCCTGCTCGGTCGTGGTGGCCATGGTCACTCCCTATCGCTTCTTCGTCAGGGCGCCGGGCTTGTGGGCGGCTACGGCCCCGGTCTTGTCGGATTTCACGACGTACTCGGGGTTGTCGTCCGAGGCGGCGACGTGGTGTCCCTTGATGTCGGTCGGCTCCGTCAGCTTCTTCGTGACGACGCCCTCGGTCTTACCCTGAGACGTGTTCCACTCGACGCGGTCACCGCGTTTGAAATCGTTCGATTCCTCGGTCATCGATCGTCCTTCCCGTGAGCGTGGGCTCCCTAACGACGGGGTGGGATCCGAATCGCACGGTGCAACGCTCATGCCATGCGATGCCTCTGTCGTAGCCCACCTACCCCTAGCACCCGGTGGGAGGGATCAGTCCGGGAGCTCGACCACCGTCTTGATGCCGGTCCGCTCGGCGATAGCCGCCGCGGCCCGGTCCAGGCCCGCCAGCCTGTGGGTGATCAGTGAACCGGCCAGGCCGGGCCAGAGCGTCTCGAACCGGGCCAGGCGCTCGACGCCGGACGTAAAGTCCTCGTGGGCGGAGTTGACG
>JACCVE010000436.1 GCA_013698285.1 Chloroflexia bacterium
GTCCAACGGATAGAACGCCAGGGTCCCGGCCCGGGTCGCATCGACGCAGGTGAAGCGGCGGACCTCCACCGTCACCCCCGTTTCCCACGGCTCGACGTAGGCCACCAGCGCGACATCGACGCGTTGACCCGGTACCAGAGAAACGACCGGGGAGACGGTCCCCCCGACATCGACCGAGACGAACGGAACGACCGGCTCCACCGAGAACGCGACGGAGCCGTCCACCCGTGTTCGGGCCGTCTCCAGCGTCTCTGCCGCCCCCTCGCCCGCAAACGACGACTCGGCGCGGAGGGCCACGGCGTATTCATCCTCGCCCGCCGGGCGGCACCCGGCGAGGTCGAGGTCGGTCGCCAGCGGGTCATCGATCACGGCCCGCGTCGTCCCGGCCAGGGTCGCGTCCGGGCAGACCGAGACGCTCGCCGTGACGACCCCGGAGTCACGCGTCGCCGGTGGCGCGACCGGATCGGGCCCGCCGGTGAAGCTGAGCACCAGGATCGACCGTTCGGCGACACCGGAGGCGAGGTCGACCGAGAACTGCCCCCCGCGGTCCTGGTCACCCTGGCCGAGATAGACGAACGGCAGGTCGCCGGCATACCGCAAGGTGACCGTCCCCGACGCGTCCGAATCCCCCGAGGTGACCCGGGTGCCCCGGTCCTCCGCGCCCGTCGCCGAGGCATAGAGATCAAGCGTCACCTCCCCGGCGGTGGCCAGGCGACAGCCCGAGTAGTCGATCCCCGCGGTGGGATCGGTCAGGAAGACCGTCCGGCCCGCCAGGGCACTCTCGGCGCAGACACCCACCTGGGCGAAGATGGTGGTCCCGGTGCTCTGGGCCGTGGCCCCGGCGGGCAGCCCGCCGAGCAGGACCAAGCAGGCGAGCGGGACGAACGCCCGCCGGACCCGCAACACAAGGTGCGGCAACACGCCGCGTGATGGCGACCACGATCGACTCGACATCGGCGCTCTCCCTTCCCAAGAGGACTCGACCGTCAGGCGGGGACGGGTGTACGTACACTATATCACACCGACCGGACGGGGTGTCCGATCAGAGATGCGGTATGATCGTGCTGCTGACCTGGCGTTCGACCGGGCTCGTCCGGTGGGGCGCGGGCGGGGCGCTCCCGAGCCGCCCCGCGAAACCGAACGGGCTGCCACGGCGTCAGGTATGGCAAGATGGCCCGGCCATCGACCGGACCCGAGGTGGTCCGGAGGGATACAGGAGGTGATCACTCGTGAGTACCACGATCGTTCGGGGACACGGATCCCCGGCACATCGCCGTGGCCGGCGCGGCCCCATCGGCGCCTTGGGCATCCTCGCCGCGATGCTCGTCGTGGCCCTATTCGCCGCCCCACTGGCGACGCTGGGCATGATCCAGACCGATTCCGACGCCCCGTCACCCGCCGGGGGGCCGACCAAGGTCATCGCCCAGGGCGTCGCCAGCCTGCCCGACCAGGCAGCCTGGCGAGTGGTCGCCGACACTGCCGAGCCGCTGGACGAGGCATTGCCGGAGGAACGTTCCCTCGGGTTCTCCGTGGCCGACGAGGGCGGCGTCCTGGTCAACAGCCTGACCTTCGGCGACCAGTCCCGGCTGGCGGCCGGTGAGGCGGCCTTCGTCTCGTCCGGCGCCATCGAGCAGCGGGCCAGCGTCACCGATTCCGCGACCAGTTACTACCGGATCGGCCTGGTCGCCGCCGAGAACGCCGCCGACGCGGGCGGCGACGACCTGGTCTTCGACGGCGACGCCTTCGATGCCCCGGGCGGCAACCGCGACATCGACCTGGTCGGGGCGGACCTTGCCCCGGACGAGGAGGCCGAACTGGGAGGCTCGGAGAGCCCCGCCCTGCTGCTGGTCACCGCCGGCGAGATCACCATCCAGGGGGGATCTGACGAGGTCGCCATCGAGGCCGGCGATGCCGCCACGATCCAGGGTGACGTGACCCTCGTCTCCAGCGGGGCCCAGACCGCGAGCTTCGTCGCCGCCGTGATCGGTGCCGAGGTGCCGCCCATCCCCCGCTTCGCCGGCTCCTTGACCCTGGCGGTCGAGAGCTGCGCGCCGGGGCTCACGCCCGCCACCCTCGACGCGTCCGCCTGCGAGCCGGTCAGCGGTGATGACGGGTTCGACATCGGCCTGGTCGATGCCGACGGCGACGCCGTCACCACCGACGACACCCTGGCCGACGGCGAGCTGTCCTGGCCCGCCCTGGCCTTCGGCACGTACACCTTCACGGCGCCGACCCAGCCGGAGCCGTTCGATGACTTCCTGGTCACCGACGCCGACGGCGTGGCGACCGCCGACCTCTCCGTGACCATCGGCCCCGACCAGCCAGACGTGGTCCGGGTCCTCTTCAACTTCCAGCCGGAGGAGGTCGCCGAGGGCACGATCACTCTCCAGGTGCGGGCCTGCCCGGCGGGGATGACCCCGGAGACCCTGGTCGGTGACGACTGCGACCTGGCCCCCGAGGGGTTTGAGGTCCAGATCACCGAGGACGCCACCGGTGAGACGCTGACCCTGGCCGACGCCGAGGCGGATGGGGGCACGTTCACCTTCACCGGCCTGGCCGTCCGGCCCGGTGATGGTGACACCGACACGGGCAACTTCACCGTCACCGAGACGACCCTGCCGCCCGGCTTTGACGAGTACCTGATCGTCGGGGAGTTCCCCGAGCCGAGCGCCAGCAGCTACCTGGTGGTCCTGACCAGCGACGCGCCAGAGGAACTGGTGACGATCTACAACTTCACCACCGAGGACGACGTCGCCACCCCCGGCGCCGACACCGGTGACGGCGATGACGGCGGCGACGTGGCCGGCATCGGCTCGGTGACGATCCAGGTCGCGACCTGTCCCGAGGGATCGACCCCGACCTCCTTCGATGCCGCCGCCTGCGCGCCGGCCAGCGAGGGTGGCTTCGAGGTCTTCCTCTACACGCCGGACGGGGGCGCCCTGACCCTGGCCGACGCCGTCAACGACGGCGCCACGGTGACCTGGACCAGCCTCCCGGCCGGCACCTACTTCGTGGAGATCACGAGTTTCCCGGACGGCATCGGTGCCGCCATCGCCACCGACACCACGACGGCGACCAACAACGCCAATGCCTACCAGGTGGTGGTGACCGAGGGTGACCCGGACGTCGGCCTAAACTTCTACCTCTTCCCCGCCAGCTAGGGTAACGCGGGCCGCACGTCGCGGCGGGACACGAAGTCGAAGGGGCTGCCCGCGGCGGGCAGCCCCTTCGTCATGCCGGGACCGAGAACGATGATCGGGCGCGACGACCGGCGGCCCGGCTTCACAACACCATGCCGGGACGCCGCTTGCCGCGTCCTGCCCAGGTACGGGCGTCGCGACCCGGCCGTGATCGCCGTTCAGGGGACCCAGCGAGCGGCGCCCCCACATCCTGACCGGCACCCGGCGCACCCGGTCCGCTTGGGCTTCCGCGACCTAGAGCAACGCCCGCAGCCGACCGGTGTCGATGTTGCCACCGCTGAGGGTGGCGACGGCCGCCGTGCCGGGCGCGAGGCCAGCGGCGCCGTTCAGCAGGGCCGCGACACCGGCCGCCCCGGCCGGTTCGACCAGCACCTTGGCCCGCTCCAGGATCAGGCGCAGGGCGGCCATGATCTCGTCGTCGGTCAGCAGCACCACGTCATCGACCAGGCGGGCGATGATGGCGTGGGTGGTCTCCGCCCCGAATGGGGCGGACAGGCCATCGGCCACGGTCGTGATCGACTCCAGGGTGATCGGGCGGCCGGCGGCCAGGCCGCGGGAGACGGTCGGCGCGCCCTCCGGCTCGGCCCCGACGATCCGGATCTCCGGGCGCTGGCTCTTCACCGCCACGGCGATGCCGGCCAGCAGCCCGCCGCCCCCGACGCAGACCGAGATCGCCTCCGTCTCTGGCCCATCCTCCAGGATCTCCAGGCCGACGGTCCCCTGCCCGGCGATGATCGCCGGGTCGCCGAAGGGGTGGACGAAGTGCATCCCGTGCGCCTCGCGATGGGCCTCCATCGCCGCGAAGACCCGCTCCATGACGGGGGCGAAGTGGGCCTCGGCCCCGTACCCCCGGATCGCGGCCACCTTCGAGGGCGTCGCCGTCTCTGGCATGAACACCGCGCAGCGGACCCCAAACTTGGCCGCCGCCCAGGCCAGCCCCTGGCCGTGGTTCCCGGCCGAGAGGGTGACGATCCCCCGTTCCCGCTGCTCCGGCGAGAGCCGCAACAGCGCGTTCAACGCCCCGCGCGCTTTGAAGGACCCGGTCTTCTGGAAGTTCTCGGCCTTGAGCCCGAGCCGCGTCCGAGTCATCGCCGAAAGCGCTTCGCAGCGCAGCAGGGGCGTGCGGTGGATGAACGGGGTGATGCGTTCCCGCGCGGCGACCACGTCCGCCAGGGTCACCGGCAAGTCGTCCAGCGCCGAATTGGCCAACGGAATCGTTGCGACGCCTGCGACCTGAGTCATGGGTGCCTCGCTACCGTGGGATCAGCGGCCCGCGCACTCCGAGATGGCGGGAGATCATGTCCGGCAGGATACCCTGCTCGCCCGGCACACACCATGGGAGAAACGTCGCGGCCGATCGGCATTCCGATCTCCGCGCCGCTGCATTTCCTCGCCCGAGCCAAACTGCGCCAATGACGAACGGGACGGCGGGCAAGCCCACCGTCCCGTCTCGACTTTTGTGCCCTCTGTGACCGTTCCAGGCACGGTCGGTTGGAGACTACGCCGTCGGGGTGGACTCGCCGCCGTCCTCGAAGGAGGCAGTCAGGCGCTCGGCGGCGGCGGCGACCGCGTCGGCTGCCTCGTCGATCGCGCCGACCATCCCGAAGAACTCGTGGGTGACGCCCTCATAGATGGTGACTTCCGTGTCTACCCCGGCGTCGGTCAACGCCTGGGCGTAGACCTCACCCTGGGCGCGCAGCGGGTCGATCTCGGCCAGGACCACGGTCGCGGTCGGCAGGCCGGTCAGGTCGGCGACCAGCGGCGAGGCGAACGGGCTGGTGACGTCAGGCAGGTAATAGCTGCCGAACCACTCCAGTGCCGCCGCGTCGAGGAACAACGAGCCGACATTGAGGGTGGCGGCCGTCTCGGGGTCGGCGTCCGGGGTGAACGTCGTCACCGGGTAGACCAGCAGCTGGTGGACCGGCAGGACGCCGCCCTGGTCGCGGGTCAGGAGGCAGGCGACCGTCGCCAGGTTGCCACCGGCGCTCTCGCCGCCGACGGCCACGCGATCCGAGTCACCGTTGACGAGGTTGGCGTTCTCGATCACGTACTGGAGGGCGGCGTAGGCGTCGTCGGCGGCGGCCGGGAACGGGTTCTCCGGCGCCTGGCGGTAGCCGACCGAGACGACCACGCAACCGGCGGCGTTCGCCAGGGCGCGGGCGGAGTTCTCGTAGGTGGCGATGTTGGCGATCACCCAACCGCCGCCGTGGAAGTAGACGAGGACCGGGAACGGGCCCTCACCCTCGGGGGTGAAGACGCGGCACGGGATGTCGCCGCCCGGGCCCGGGATCAACAGGACCGAGACATCGGCGACGGCTTCGAGAGCCGGCTCGCCCTGCTCGGCCCGGACGGCGGCGTAGGCATCGAAGAAGCTCGGCAGCTCACGGGCGACGCGCGGCTCGACCTCGTAGATAGCCGGGGATTCAAAGGCGGCGAAGGCGGCCAGCACGGCGGCCATCTGCTCGTTCGGGCTGCCGGTGGTCACGTCCGACCCGACCGGGGTGCCCTCGGCGACGGGCGTCCCGTCCTGGGCCCGAACCACGCGGCCGCCGAACGCGGCCGGGACGGCGCCGGCGAGGGCTGCCGCACCGGCCAGCTTGGCGGAGCCGGTCAGCATGCTCCGGCGAGACGGCCGGATAGCCGACGATACCGCGTTGTCCTGGTCAAACTGTCCCACGAAGATCTCCCTTGGGTACTCTTGCGAACCCTTGTTCCCGCCACCTTCCACGTCTGGTCAAGAGACCAGCGCGGGGGCCGACGGCACGATGATGCCCCATGATGGGCCGGACCTCTGTCCATGTCCAGTTAATGCATGGTATGTGCCATCGGACCGCAAGGGAACTCGACCCACTGACCTCGGATGGATTCGGGGCCGAGAGGGGTCGCCGGTGCTCGTCGTGGGTCGAGCGTCGTCCCGCGACCGCATCAGGCGGCCGGGTGACCTGAGCCGACGAGGCGACCGAGCGCGTCCGCGGTCGGGATCGCGATCCATCCCTCGACCCGCGCATGCTCACGCTCGCTGTCCCCGGGCCGCTCCGTCGCGCCAATCGCCACCGCCCGCGCCACGAGGGCACAGACCAGGGCATCGAAGGCGTGATCGCTCGCGGCGCAGGTCCGCGCCACCGGCTCCGGGACGTCTAACCAGGGGCACGCGGCCAGCAGCGCCCGGAAGAGATTCGGGAGCGCGGTCGCCCGGCCCGCCAGCCCCTTGTAGCCGGAGGACGGTAGCGACCACCGCTGCATGGCCACGGCCGGATAGACCTCCACCACCCGCCCGGCACCCGACCGGTCCCCAACGCCCAGCGAGGCCAGCAGCCCGGCGCAGCGCATCGCCGTGATCGCGATCAGGTCCGACGAAACGCTCAGCGGCCATCGGCCCAGGACACCCCTGACCACCCAGTCGATCTGACGAAACCGCGGCGCGTCCCGCTGCACCGTGTCCCAGGGGATCGTCTCCGGTCGTCCCGCTGCCTGATCAGCCATCAACCGGATAAAGGGCTCCGGCCAGCCGAACGGTGCGTCGATACGGACCCTGTCGCAGCTCGCCGCCAGCACCAGCACCGCCGCGTCGTCGAGACCAACGCGGAGCACCTCAACGATGGCCGTCGCTCCTGACCAGACCGCCACGAGATCGCCGGCCCGAGGACATCGCGGTAACAGTTCAGACGTGAGGGTGCGGCACTCGCTGCCCGATGATTCGCGACGGTCGAGACCTCGTCCGTACGCGACGCCCGAGCTCGGTTGGACATTCATTCGGTTCGTCGGACCCTCACGTCTGAACAGTCACACATCCCGCGTCCACTTGACACCCACCCGCCAAGGTGTACAACAGGAGCATGGGACGATCCAGAGCAGTGGCAATGCGCATGCCCGTCAGGAGGTCCCTCCATGGAAGCCGTCGCTCCCACTCCCGCGTCCATGCCGGGTCCTGTCTCCTCCGACGCCCTCGTCGAGCGACTGTTCAACGCCACCATCGCGGCGATGGACATCTTCTCCGTCTACATCGGCGATCGCCTGGGTTATTACCGCTCGCTCGCCGCGGAGGGCCCCGCGACGAGCGCGGAACTGGCGGCCCGGACCGGCACCGCCGAGCGGTACGCCCGGGAATGGCTCGAACAGCAGGCCGTCACCGCGATCCTCGCGGTGGACGACGCGGGCGAGGACACAGCCGCCCGTCGGTATCGGTTGCCGGCGGGGTACGAGGCGGTGCTGGTCGATCCCGACAGCCTGACGGCGATGGCTCCCGTGGCCCAGATCTTCGCCGGCTGCGTCGCTCCGCTCCCACGTCTGCTCGACGCCTTCCGGACCGGTGGGGGTGTCCCCTACGAGGCCTACGGCGCCGACCTCCACGAGGGGCAGGCAGGCACCACCCGACCCCAGTTCCGCCACATGCTCGGGCAGGCGTGGCTGCCGGCGATGCCGGACGTCCACGCCCGCCTTTTGGCCGACCCGCCCGCCCGCGTCGCCGACATCGGGGTGGGGCTCGGTTGGTCCAGCATCGCCATCGCCCGCGCCTACCCCACCTGCCACGTCGATGGCTTCGACCTCGACGAGGCCTCCGTGGCCGTGGCCCGGGCCAACGTCGCCGCCGAGGGCCTGGCCGACCGCGTCACCATCCACCCGCGAGACGCCGGGGACCCCGAACTGGCCGGGCACTACGACCTCGCCCTGGCGATCGAATGCATCCACGACATGCCCGACCCCGTCGCCGTGCTGAGGGCGATGCGACGCCTGGTGGGAGAGGGCGGCACGACCCTGATCGTCGATGAGAAGGTGGCCGACGCCTTCATCGCCCCCGGCGACGATGTCGAGCGCTACATGTACGGCTTCAGCATCCTGCACTGCCTGCCCGTTGGGATGGTCGAGCAACCGTCGGCGGCGACGGGAACCGTGATGCGCGAGGCGACCCTGCGCCGCTACGCGGAGGAGGCGGGCTTCCAGGCCGTCGAGGTCCTGCCCATTGAGCACGACTTCTTCCGCTTCTATCGCCTGACCGGCTGATGTCCGGACGAGGAGCGCGGCTCAAGATCCCAGTGGCGCTGCCATCAGCGGTGATGGAGGACGCGGACTAAGGGAGTCTTGGGGGTTCGGATGCTCGTCCGATGCATCCTCCTGGTGGCTGATCCCGGCACTTGCACCGAGCCGGGACTGCTGCTGACGTCCCGATGACCAGCTGCGACTCGCTATTGGCGTTGCTCGTGGCCTTCGCACGTCCTGCGCGCCGGTGGCGTCATTGTTGCGCACCTGCCTCGTGGTGTACCGGGGTCGCCCCGGCACGGGATCGCGAGACGGATGAGCGCAGGAGGACGAGTTTATGGCATCGGACCAGGCTCCGGCACGCGTGATGTCACCTATGATCTGATCAGTGTGATCTACCACGCCCTCCAAGGTGGGGAGACCACCCAGACCTATATCC
>JACCVE010000463.1 GCA_013698285.1 Chloroflexia bacterium
GGAAGATGCCGGTGACCATCTTGCTCCGGGCGATCGGGATCGAGAAGGACGAGGATCTCCTCGAACTGTTCTCCGACGTCGATACCGACCCGGATCGCCGCTACATCGCCACCACCCTGGAGAAAGAGCCGACCAAGACGCGCGACGAGGCGCTGATCGAGCTGTACCGTCGCTTGCGCCCGGGCGATCCCCCGACGCGGGAGAACGCGACGTCGACGCTGGAGAACCTGTTCTTCAATGACCGTCGCTATGACCTGGCCCGGGTCGGTCGCTACAAGTTGAACGAGCGCCTGCACCGCCGGACCGGCACCGCCGACGACGACCTGACCGACAGCCGTATCCTGACTCAGGACGACCTGGTCGCGATCGTCAAGGAGATGATCCGGCTCAACAATGGGTCGAGCGAGGCCGACGACATCGACCACCTCGGCAACCGGCGCATCCGCGCCGTCGGCGAGTTGATCCAAATGCACGTCCGGACCGGTTTCCAGCGCCTGGAGCGCGGTATCCGGGAGCGGATGACGATCCAGGATCCGGAGACGGTGACGCCGCAGGGACTGATCAGCACGACCCGGCCGGTGATGGCCGCGGTGCGAGAGTTCTTCGGCGGCAGCCAGTTGTCCCAGTTCATGGACCAGACCAACCCGCTGGCCGAACTGACCCACAAGCGGCGCCTCTCGGCCCTCGGCCCGGGTGGCCTGTCCCGCGACCGGGCCGGGTTCGACGTCCGTGACGTCCACCCGTCCCACTACGGCCGGATCTGTCCGATCGAGACCCCGGAAGGGCCGAACATTGGCCTGATCGGGTCGCTGGCGACCTATGGCAAGATCAACGAGTACGGCTTCATCGAGACGCCGTACCGCCGGGTCGTGTCGCAATTGCTGGTCGATGACCCGTTGATCCCGCTGACCAGCGCCCAGCTCCGGGCGGACGTGGTCAGCGAGGGTGGCGCGACGCTCGGCAAGGCTGGCGACGAGATCACCGACGAGATGGTGACCGCCTTCAAGGCGGCCGGCATCAAGGCGGTCCAGATCGGTGCGATCGCCTCGTCAATCATCAAGTACCTGCCGGCAAACCAGGAGGAGCAGGTCGTCATCGCCCAGGCCAACACCCCGTTGGACGCCGCCGGACGCATCCTGCCCGCCAAGGTGGTCGTCCGGGTCGGCGGTGGGCACCACTTCCCGGAGCTGCCGCCGGAGCAGGTCGACTACATGGACGTCTCGCCGAAGCAGGTGGTCTCGGTCGGTACGGCCCTGATCCCCTTCCTCGAGCACGACGACGCCAACCGGGCCCTGATGGGCGCCAACATGCAGAAGCAGGCCGTGCCGCTGCTGCGGCCTCGCGCCCCGGTGATCGGCACCGGCGTGGAGTACCAGGCGGCGAAGGACTCGGGCCAGGTGCTGGTGGCCAAGCACGCCGGGACGGTGACCGCGGTCAACGGCCGCAGCATCACGCTGCAGGACGATGATGGCAACCCGCACGTCTACCAACTGCGGAAGTTCGTCCGCTCCAACCAGGACACCTGCATCAACCAGCGCCCGAGCGTCTACACCGGCGACCGGGTCGAGATCGGTGACGTCCTGGCCGATTCCAGCTCGACCG
Source organism: Chloroflexia bacterium (assembly GCA_013698285.1). Lineage (GTDB taxonomy): Bacteria > Chloroflexota > Chloroflexia > Thermomicrobiales > UBA6265 > JACCVE01. Next base: position 1,603 of record JACCVE010000463.1, read on the forward strand.
AGCAGGGCGAGCTGGCCCTGGGCCAGAACGTGACCGTGGCCTTCATGCCATGGGAGGGTGGCAACTTCGAGGACGCCATCCTGCTCAGCGAGCGGCTGGTCCGCGACGATGTCTACACCTCGATCCACATCGAGAAGTACGAGGCCGAGGCACGCGACACCAAGCTGGGTCCGGAGGAGATCACCCGGGATATCCCGAACGTCGGTGAGGAGAACCTCGCCAACCTGGACGAGAACGGGATCATCCGCATCGGGGCCGAGATCCACCCGAACGACATCCTGGTCGGCAAGGTCACGCCCCGGGGCGAGACCGAGCTGAGCGCCGAGGAGCGGCTGCTGCGGGCGATCTTCGGCGAGAAGGCCCGTGAGGTGAAGGACACCTCGCTGCGGGTGCCGCACGGCGTCCGCGGCATCGTGATCGACGTGAAGCGGTTCCGCCGCGACGAGAGTTCGGACCACGAGCTGTCGGCCGGGGTGAACGAGAAGGTCCAGGTCAGCATCGCTCAGAAGCGGAAGATCTCCGAGGGCGACAAGATGGCCGGCCGCCACGGCAACAAGGGCGTCATCTCCCGCATCCTGCCGATGGAGGACATGCCGTTCCTGCCGGACGGTACGCCGGTCGACATCATCTTGAACCCGATCGGCGTACCGTCCCGGATGAACATCGGCCAGGTGCTGGAGACCCACCTTGGTTGGGCCGCCCAGGCCCTCGGCTACCGGGTGGCGACTCCCGTATTCGACGGGGCTAGCGAGGCCGAGATCCGGGATGCGCTCCGCGAGGCCGGGCTGCCGGAGGACGGCAAGGTCGACCTCTACGACGGCCGGACGGGCGAGAAGTTCGACCGGCCGGTGACGGTCGGGGTGATCTACATGCTGAAGCTGGCCCACCTGGTCGAGGACAAGATCCACGCCCGCTCGACGGGCCCGTACTCCCTTGTGACCCAGCAGCCGCTGGGAGGCAAGGCCCAGTTCGGCGGCCAGCGGTTCGGAGAGATGGAGGTCTGGGCCCTGGAGGCCTATGGCGCGGCCCACATCCTCCAGGAGATGTTGACCGTCAAGTCGGACGACATCATCGGCCGGGTCAAGACCTACGAGGCGATCGTCAAGGGCGAGGAGATCAGCGAGGCCGGCGTGCCGGAGAGCTTCAAGGTCCTCGTCAAGGAACTGCGGTCCCTCGGCCTCTCGATCGACGTGATCAACGAGGACGAGCAGACCGTCGAGTTCGCCGAGGACATGTCGCGCGACCTGACGACGAACTTGGACCGGATCAACCTGCAGGGATTCGAGCGGGGCGGCGACAGCTAGTCGCCTCGCCGTTCCCGCCCACCGGACGAGGCGCTCCGCCGCGCCTCGCCCGGCCATCGCCACGGCCGATCCGTTCGACCACTACATGAGAGGAACTCGGGTTGAGCACCACCGTTGATAGCCCTCGTAACGATCGCTTCCTGCCTGCCCCGACGAGCCGCACGAGTGGCTTGGGGCCGCTGACCAACCAGGGCGGGTTTTCCAGGGCGGATAGGCCCGACCGCAACCGCGTCCTCGACGTCAACAACTTTGACGCGATCCG
>JACCVE010000479.1 GCA_013698285.1 Chloroflexia bacterium
GTCCAACCCAGTGTACGCACGCGAAGGGGGGAGCCCAATAGGACCGAAGTAGGGAGTATTGGGCCGATGGGACCCCTACCGGGGACGCGTCACGACGAAAGTCGCCCCCGGCCCCGCATCCCGAGCATCTCGCCACGTCGCTGGAGACGGAAATCGTCGGCGTCGAGGTGAACATAGCGGGTCAGACGGGTATCCAAGATCCGGGATAGGACGCGGTCTTCGATCCGCTTGAAGTCCTGGTTCGACGTGATCACGGTCGGAAGTTGCTCGTTGTAGCGATGATTGAAGATCTGGTAGAGCTTTTCCCGGGCCCAAGGCGTGGTGTTCTCGGTGCCGAGGTCGTCGAGGATGAGGAGTTGGGCGCCACGGATGGCATCGAAGCGCTCGTCGTAGGCGACACCATGGCCGGGATCAAAGGTCGCCCGCAGGTGGTCCAGCAGGTCGGGCACGACCGAGAACAGGACTCGCTGGTGCGGCTGTCGCTCCATGAAGGCCAAGGCGATGGCGACCGCGAGGTGGGTCTTGCCACCGCCGCAGCGGCCGTGCAGGAAGAGCCAACCCTCGGGTGTCCGGCTGTAGTCGAGCGCTGCCTGGAAGGCGTCGGAGACGCCCGGGATGGATTGGTCGAAGTCGTCGAAGGTCCGGTCGAGGAAGGCGTCCAGGTTGGACAATCGCTTCAACTCGGCGGCGCGCTTGCCGTCGCTGGCCCGGACCTGGCAGTCACAGGGGAAGAGCCGGCCAAAATTGGGCGAGCCGACCGGGGCATCGACGCGCAGCCAGCCCGCGTCCTGACAGATGGCGCACTTAGCGGCCGCGGGCGCGGTCGAGGTACCGCCCGTCGCGGTACTGATCGGAATCGAGATCGACTTCATCACGTCGCCGATGCGCTTCACGGTTCCCGTCCTGTTCCTGTCCTGGCCCACGTCCCCGGACTGCCCACTGTTCGAGGATGCGCTGGACGTATCGCCAACTGCGGCGGTTGTAGGTCACCGCTTCTTGGATCGCGTCTTCGATCCAGGCCGCGGGATAGCGTTCCAAGCTGTCCACCAGGTGATCGGCGATCAGGGGCGAGAGGAGACCGATATTCTGCTCGTAGAGCCGGAAGACGTTGGGTCGCTCTGGCAACACCCGCGTCTTGGGGTCGCCGTCCTGGACCGCCCGCGGTGCCGCCACCGTGCCCCGGGCCATGGCCGCGACGAGCCCCTGGTTGACGGCCGTGTTGACATAGTACCAGATGCGTCCGGTCCCTTCCGACTCGGCGGAGAAGCGGAGCAGGGTGCCCCGGCCCACCGCCAGATCGAGGCCGGCGGCGATCCGGGCGTCCGGTTCCCGGGGACTGCCGGGTATACGGAGGGCGGTCCGGACTCCCCGGTCCGAGGCGATCGCCCGGCCGGGCACCGGCTGTTCGATGCCACCGGCATCGTTGGCCAGCCTGAACGCGGCCAGGGTGACGTGGACTTCGGCGACATCGATGATCTGGGGCAGGACATCGGTGAAGAACGCCCGGGGGATCGGCACGGCCGGGTCGGTCGCGACGAGGAAGCCGCCGAAGGTCCTAGTCACGAGCGGAAACACCGACCGGTACGACGGCCTCCGGGAGCATCTCTGCCCGGTCGAAGGACAAGACCAGACCGTGGCGCTGGTCAGAGCGAGGATTCACGGTACAACTCGAGGTCGGCGAAGCGGGCCGTCTGGTCGAAGAAGCGGAGGTTGATCGAGCCGACCGGGCCGTTCCGGTGCTTGGCGACGATGATCTCGGCGATTCCCTTCTTGTCGGAGTTCTCATCGTATTTCTCGTCCCGGTAGATGAACATCACGATGTCGGCGTCCTGCTCGATCGAGCCCGACTCCCGCAGGTCGGAGAGCATCGGGCGGTGGTCGGCCCGGGTCTCGACCGCGCGGGAGAGTTGCGACAGGGCGACGACCGGGACATTGAGCTCCCGGGCCAGTCCCTTCAGACCCCGGGAGATCTCGGAGATCTCCTGGACCCGGTTGTCGGAGCGGCGACCGGACATCAGTTGGAGATAATCGACCACGATCAAGTCGCAGCCGTGTTCGGCCTGGAGACGGCGGGCCTTGCTGCGGATGTCCATCACCCCGGCGGCGGCCGAGTCGTCGATGAAGATGTTGGCCTCGGAGAGGCGGCCGAAGGCGCGGGAGATGCGGTCCCACTCACCGTCGTCGATCTGGCCGAGGCGGAGTCGGTGAGAGTCCACCCCGGTCTCCATCGACAGGAGGCGCTGGACCAGTTGCTCGGCCGACATCTCCATGCTGAAGATGCCGACCTTCTTGCCGTGCTGCAGGGCGGCACCATAGGCGATGCCGAGGGCGAGGGCGGTCTTGCCCATACTCGGCCGGGCGGCGAGGATGATCAGGTCCGACCGTTGCAGGCCGCCCGTGAGTTGGTCCATGTCGGAGAAGCCGGTGGCGACGCCGACGACATCGCCCCGGTGCTGCTGCATGTAGTCGATCTGGTCGAAGAACTTGTCGAGGACCTCGGCGATCGAGCGAAAGTCTTTGGTGGTCCTGGACTCGGTGATCTGGAATAGGACGCGCTCGGCGGAGTCGAGGGCGACCTCGGCCTCGACCCCGTCCTGGTAACCGATCGCGACGATCTCGGACCCGGCGTCGATCAGACGGCGGAGGGTCGAGGTCCGCTCCACGATCCGGCCGTAGTACTCGACGTGGACCGCGGTCGGGACGGAGGTGAGCAGTGATGAGAGGTAGGCGACGCCGCCGACCGCGTCGAGGCGGTCGCGGCGGCCCAGTTCGTCGGTCAGGGTGATGAAGTCGGTCGGCTCGCGCTTGTTATACAGGTCCATGATGGCCTGGAAGATGAACCCATTGCTCGTCAGATAGAAGTCCGAGGCGCGAACATACGACGCGACCTTGATGATGGCGTCGCGATCGATCATCAGGCTGCCGAGCAGCGACTGCTCGGCTTCCATATTATGGGGTGGGAGATGCTGCTCGATAGCCGTCACCATCCGGATGACTCCTTCGTCCGGG
>JACCVE010000486.1 GCA_013698285.1 Chloroflexia bacterium
TCGCGGCGCTGCTCGTCGTCGCGATCGGCTTCGTGGTCTGGCTCCTCGGTGCCACCGCCCCCCGGCCGGAGATCGCCGGTGATGGGGCGCCGACCGCGACCGCGCGGCCCCCCAGCACGGCCATCGCGGGTGAGGGAGTCACCGGGATCGTCGTCGAGCCCGACGATGGTCGGGAGCCGATCCTGGCCGAGATCGCGGCGGCGGAGCGCAGCATCGACCTGCTCGTCTACCTCCTCAGCGACGAGGAGGTGATCGAGGCGCTGGTCGAGGCGGTGGACCGGGGCGTCGAGGTGCGGGTGATGCTGGAAGAACACCCCTTTGGCGGCAATGGGCTCAACCCCGAGACCTTCGACCGGCTGGCGGCCGCCGGGGCGCGAGTCCAATGGAGCAACCCCGCCTTCCGGTTCAGCCACGTCAAGATGTTCGTGATCGACGACGCCGTGGCGATCATCATGAACCTCAACTTGTCCCGGTCCGCCTTCATCGACAATCGCGAGTTCGCCGCCATCACGACCCGGCAAGACGCGGTGGCCGAGGCCGCCGCGATCTTCGATGCCGACTGGGACCGGACCGGCGAACCTCCGCCCGGCCCACTGGTGATCAGCCCGACCGACAGCCGGGCGACCCTGTTGGGCCTGATCGACGGTGCCGGCGTCACACTCGACCTCTACGCCGAGGTGATGCGCGACGAGGCCGTGCTGATCGCCCTGGAGCGGGCGGAGGATCGGGGCGTGGCGGTCCGCCTGGTGATGTCACCGGAATACGGTGACGACGACCGGGGCAAGGCCGAGCGGGAACGACTCGCGGCGGCCGGGGTCGAGATCCGGTACGCCCGTGGCGTCTATATCCACGCCAAGGCAATGGTCGTCGATGGCACCACCGCCTGGGTCGGCTCCCAGAACTTCACCGCCACCTCCCTCGACGACAACCGGGAAGTTGGTATCGTCCTCGTAGATGTGGCCAATGTCGCCCGCGTCGGCGGCATCTTCGACCTCGACTTCGCACGGGGCCGGGACATCGACGTCGCGGCCTGAGCCCCACGGCGATCCTGGGCCGGGCCTCCCGCCCGGGATCGGCGGTCGTGGACGAACATGCTGAGTGGGATGTTCGCCGTTTCCTTGACAGTGGCCCGGCATCCCCGTATAGTGTCCGTACAGTCCCGGTGGGATGGTCACCGGGGAAACGCCAAGGTCCCGATCGGTCCACGCGGCGCGAGAGCGTCGCCGAGGTTCAGTTGGGGCGGGTGAATGGCTGAACGTGCGCGTTGCGGGGCGACGCACGGGAACGTCATTCGCCGGGCGGGACCCCGGCCCAGACCACCGGGATTGTGTCTTGCCCCCGCGAGCCAATGATTCGTCGCTCCATCCCCCGCTCCGGCCATCGGTGGGGCCGCCGGACGGGACGCGGGCCGACCGCCTGTCGCCGCTGTCACACCGGGGCGCCACGCCATGCCGGCAACGGGTATCATCAGCGTGGTGATCCCATGTGCAACGCGTCCCGGCGCTCCGTGACCCCGGGACTTTGGAGGAGTGACCCTCATGTCTGACCAGCCGACGAACGACGCGAGTCCGGCCGGCGACGGCCTGCTCGTCCACGGCGCCACCTGGTGCGGCGACACGAAGCGGTCCCGTGCCCTGCTCGACCGGCTCGGCATCGCCTATACCTTCATCGACATTGATAAGGACGAGGCGGCTGGCCAGTGGGTCGAGCGGCACAACGGGGGGAGCAGGTCGATTCCCGTGATCGTCATCCCCGGCGGCGAGACCCTGACCGAACCGGGTGACGAGGACCTGGAGAAGGCCCTCCAGAGCGCCGGAATGGTGTCCTGAGCCACGGTCGCCGGCCCCGGATCGCCCGATCCCCGTACCCCCCGTCCCGCCGTCCACACCCCGCGGTGAAAGCCGAGATCGCCCCACATGCCAGGCCATCGCCACGAAAACCACCGTCCGACCGTCTTGCTCGTCTTCGCTCATCCCGACGACGAGGCATTCGGCCTCGCCGGGACGCTGGCCCGGCTCCAGGAGGCGGGTGTCGCCACCGTGCTGATCTCCACCACACGGGGTGAGGCGGGCGAGATCAGCAGCGAGCGCATCGCCACCCCGCTCACGATCGGTGCGGTCAGGGAGATGGAACTGCGGGCGGCCATGGCCCTGGTCGGGGTCGATGACGTGCGGTTCCTCGGCTACCGCGACTCCGGCATGGACGGGACCCCCGAGAACGACGACCCACGCTCGTTCCACAGGGCCCCGTTCGAGGAAGTCGTCGCCCAGTGCGTGGCCCAGATCCGCGCGATCCGTCCCATCGCCGTCCTCACCTTCGGGGCGGACGGCATCTACGGCCACCCCGACCACGTCGCCGTCCACCGGGCGATGGCCGCCGCGATCCCCGCCGCCGCCGACCCGGGCCAACCCACTGGCCTCGGCGCTCCCTATGCGGTCCCGGCGGTCTACTTCACGGCGGTGCCCCGGGAGCGCCTCCAGGCAATGGCCCAGCGGACCGACGGACCGTTCCGGCATATGTCGCCCGATACCATCGCCAAGCTCGGCACCCCCGCCGGGGACATCACCTACGCCATCGATGTCTCGGCCTATCGTGAGTTGAAGGAACGGGTCATCAGGGCTCACGCGACCCAGGTCGGTGAGGGGGGCCCGATGGCCGACCTGCCACGGGAGCAGGTCGAGGCACTCCTGTCCACGGAGTATCTGGTCCGGTCCGACGACCTGTCCGCGGCCGATGGCGACCCGGGCGACCCGATCCCCGGCCTCGCGGCCGGGTCCGTACCGGCCGCCCAAACCGTGGCGCCGGCATAGGGCTCCTGGTCCAAGGGCAGCTCGCCTCGTCCCGGCTATCATCGTACGTATGGTTGGCCCGGGCCGCGACCTTTCTCGCGGCCCGGTCCCGTCGTCACCCCTGGGATCGCCGTGGATAGTCTCGCGCCTGCCCGGACATCGCCAGCGGCGATGTCTCTCCCCGACAGCATCGACGTCCTCGATGGCCCCGAACTCCTCGCCTGGCGAGGACGGGGGATCGTCATCTTCGCATTCCCCGAGCCCCGGCCCGGAGGTTGGGTCGTCACCCGGGGTTGGCATCATGGTGATCGGCTCACCGACATCCGGCGCTGGACCTTCCCGACCCGGCTTGCGGCCAGCCGTCAGATGCACCGGCTCGTCCGGGATGCCACCGCGCCGGTCCCCCTCGCGCGCTCCTGACCCAATTGCCCGCCTCCGACCGCGACCGCCCTGGCGGCCCGGGACGGGCGAGTGACGAGCCGGTTCACGCCGGCCGCTCCCCCGATCAACGATGCTTCGTCATGAACTGGCCGCCCCGATCGGCCTAGGCCGATCTCCCTGTTCCCCCCGGAGTCACGCCCTTGGCACCGTGCCATATGGGACTTCTTGGCCGTGGCTGTTCCCCCGGTCGCCGACCATACTTGACGACATCCAAGGTCCGCTGGGTGCCTTTCCCGGCTCCTCCGGGCGCGAGAGACCCTCGGACGGGATCGTGTCGCGCGCTCGGCGACCGTGTCACGGCCCCGACCACCTCGGCGGGGTCCGGCGGGGCGTGAACCACAGGTCGTCATGGGGAACACCAGCATGGCCACGCGACCCGATCTTGTCTGTCCAAGCCAATGACGGGGGCTGTACCGACGGCCGGTTCACCGGCCGACCCCGGTCGCCCGGCTGGCGTCCGCGTCCTCGTGGACCAGACCGTCCCATCAGTGTTGAGCTCCGTGACCCGTTCCATCGGCGCGGCATCGGTGCTCCTCTTGGAGGCCGGTCCGGTGACTGACCCGGGGACAGTCGTGCTGGCCCACCACGGCGAGGACATCTCGACGGTGTCCTCGCGGGTGCGGGCGATCATCCTCCGGGACCTGGCACGGCCGGACGCGGACGGGATCGTCCGCCACGTCAGCGCCGAGGTCGTCATCGTCGCGGTCCGGCCGACCGGGATGCCGTGGCGGACGACCGCCACCAGGACTGACCGGTTCCTGGTCGCCATCGGACCCTTCCGGGGCATCCCCGGCTCGACCGTGGTGGCCCAGCTCAAGCGGGCCAGCGCAATCGTCTCGTCGCTCCCGGCCCCCGGGCGGAACGCGGCCGACGTAACTCGCCCATCGCTGGGACCGTCGCCGGTCTCCATACCTCCCGGCGCCCCCGGCGCCCCCGTCGCCCCCGCCGTACCGGTCCAGGCCGGGCGACGCCAACTCTCCGTGATCGGCACGGTGACCCGGGCGCTGACGCGGATCGACGCCGCCGAGGACCTGCTGCCGGTCCTGGCCCGGGAGACCGCGACCGCGCTCGACGCGGATCGGGTCGGCATCTTCGTCTACGCCGGTGCCAGCGCCAGGATTTCCTCCTACCATTGGTTCGGGACCACGGGCGATGTCTCCGCCGATCAGCCGTCGGCGTTCATCGACGTGACCACCTCGCCCCGCGACCACCCCGACGAACGGCGCATGATCGAGGTGCCGCGCGTCTATGCGAACGACGAGATCGTGAGGACCTCGACACCGGGCCAGGCGCAGAGCCGGGCCCTGGCTCCCCTCCCGGGGCATGGCGAGGTCCTCGGTTGCGTCTGGGTGATCCGCGACCGGCACGACCCGTTCACCGCTGAGGAGATCGGGCTGCTGGAGGTGATCGGTCACCTGGGTGCCTACGCCGTTTCGCGGTCGCGGCTCGTCGAGGACGAACGACGCCAGCGGCGTCTGGCCGACGCCCTCCGCGAGGTCGCGGTCCGACTCCAGGAATCTCAAGACCTCGAGGGCCTCCTGACCAAGGTGGCCGCGGTCGTCGGGGCGGCGGTTGGGGTCAACCGGGTCAGCATCCACGCCTACGACGGGACGCACCAGTCCTCGATCGCGGCGGGATATTTCGGCTACCCCTATGTCCCCGGGTTGAAGGACGCGGTCCGCACCCTGCCCCCGGCCGAGGTCCCCGCCGAGGCCGAGGTGATGCGGACGCGACAGACACTCGTCCGCGGCATATCGAGCCCCTTCAAGAGTCCATTCACGGTCGCGACCAGACGGTCTGACATCGTGGTCCCCCTGATCGCCGACCACGATGTCGAGGGCGTGATGTATGTCTGGGAAGACGACGTCGACCATCCCTTCTCGGTCGACGACATCTACCTCCTCGAAACGATCGGCCGTCAGGTCGGGCAGGCGTTCGTCCGGATGCGGGACCGGGAACGCGCCATCCGCCGCGCCGATCACCTCCAACTGCTCAATCAGGTCGGCCGGGCACTCGCGGGCAGCCGGGATGTCGATAACCTGTGCCAGATGATCTACGCCGAGGTGAGCCGGGTCCTGACGACGGATGCCTTCCTCATCGCCCTCTATCAGGACGGGCGCGACACGGTCGACCTGCGGTACATGGTCGACAACGGCCGGGTGTATCCCCCCGAGACGCGGCCGATCGAGGCCAGCCCGATCGCCACGATGCTGGGCGATCACGCCTCCCACGTCTACCAGCGCTCGGAGGCCGGATCGCCCTCCGAAGCCCATCGCTTCGGCAGCACGGAGACCCACGTCCAGGCGGCCCTGTTCGTGCCGATGGTGCACGACGGGCGGTTGATCGGGATCGTGTCGGTCCAACGATACGACGACGCGCGCTACGACGGCGACGACCTCAGCACGTTGGAGACCATCGCCCAACAAGCCGCGTCCGCCCTCGCCATCGCGGGCCTGCACGAGGAGACGGTCACCGCCCGGCGGGCGGCCGAGGGGCGCGCCAAGGACTTGGAGACCATCCTGGCCGTCAGTCAGGCCCTGGCCGAGGCGCAGGACGTTCCCACCGTCCTCGACCACCTCTCCATCGCGCTCGCGTCGCTCGTCCCCCACGATGACCTGGTCGTCGTCCAGCACCACGACGAGCGGACCTGGCTCCCGATCCACCACGTCCGGGGCCGGGGCAGCGATACCCAGGTCCTGACCACGACACCGCTCTGGTGGGGGGATAAGGTCTTCGGCGAGGCGTGGTCGCCCGCTCAGGTCGCCCGCGCGTCGGACGTGTCGACGGGCTTCCTGGCCATGGAAGACAGGCGGTGGGGCCAGGTCATCGCGACCCCGATGGTCGCCGGTGGCGTCGAGCCGGAGATCGCCCTGCTCGCCCGCTGGGACGCGACGCCGTGGTCCGACCCCGAGGTCACCGCGATCCAGCTCCTCATGGGCCGGGCGGCCGCGGCGGTCGCCAATATCCGGTTCCTCGCCGAGAGCCATCGGGCCGAGGCCCGGATCGCCCGCCACGCCGCAAACCTGGAGGCGGTCCTCGACACCACGCTCTCCGTCACCGCCGAACTGGACCTCGACGACACCCTGAACACCCTCGCCGACTACGTGGCACGCCTGATCCCCCACGAGAGCCTCGTGATGCTGAGGATCGACTCACACACCGGGGACCTGGTCACCCTGCTCGGCCGGCAACCGAGCGCCGGCACCGACCTGGCGGACCTGCTGTCGCGAAACCGTCACCTCATCGAGCGGATCGCCGCCGAGGGGTCCGGCTCCCTCATCAACGACGCTCACCTGCTCATGGCGGGTCTCCGCGCCCCTTCGTCTGGCGAGCCCGTCGAGTCCGCCGATCTCGAACAGTCCATGCACCTGGTCGGCGCGCCCCTCCGGGCGGGGGGCCAGTCGATCGGCGCGATCATCCTGGGCCGCACCGGCACGTTCCGGTTCGGGCTGGCGGACCTCGACGTCTTCCGCATCCTGGCCGCCCAAGCGGGAGTGGCGCTGCAGACCTCCCTGTTGATCGAGGTCGAGCGCCGCCGCCGTCGACAGGCGGCCGCGATGGTCGAGATCGTCGCCTCGTTGAACCGTTCGGTGACGTTGACCGAGATCGTCGAGCGTCTCGCCCCCAGGATCACAGCGGCCGTCGGGGTCGACCGCGCCGCGCTCTGGCTCTATGACGAGTCATTGGACCGGACGATCATCGCCGTCCGGTACTTCGGGGATCGGGGAGGCGAGCTGATCCACGATGCCTATCCACACGCCCCGGACCCGAGTTCTCCCTCCCAGTTCCCGGTCGAACACGAATTGCTCAGGACGGGCGAGGTCCTCCACGGCGATCGGCTCGAATGCCTGTTCGGGACCCGGCGGCACGAGCACTGGGCCGGCCAACGCAGCGGCGTGGTCATCCCCCTGACCATCAGGGGGCATACCCGGGGGGCCATCTATGTCTACTCCTCGACCGACGACGACCCGGGCCGGCCGAGGTATGACTTCACCGGCGACGAGATCGAACTCCTGACCGCTATCTCCGGTCAGGCCAGCGGGGCCATCGAACGCGCCGCCCTCTACGACCGGACGGAACGCCGGGTCCAGGAGCTGCGCGTCCTCAGCGACGTGACGAGTGCGTCGGCCCAGAACCTGGAGGTCCGGCCGATCGCCGAGGCCGCGCTCCGCAGTCTGGCGACGGCGATCCCGTTTACCCTCGGCGGCCTGGTCGACCACCAGACCGGGCTCGCGGCCAGCCAGGCGATCACCGTCCATGACGCCACCCACCGCCCCACCTCGTGCCCGGGCCTCGTCGCCTGGCTGGAGTCGATCCGACCGGCGATCGATGCCCAAGACGTGGTGACCTGTTCCATCGTCCCGGGAACCCTGCCGGACGCCGTGCCGGGCGGCAGCATGCTGGTCGTCGCCCTCCGGATCGATGACCACCTCGCGGCCTCGCTCGTGCTGAGCCGGGAGCCTGGGCACGACTTCTCCCCGGACGAAGTCGCCCTCGCCGCACTCGTCGCGCGGCAGCTCGCCCTGGGATTCGAACGCGTCCATACCCATCGGATGGCGATCGAGGCCCGGGACCGGTCCGAACGCCAGGCCTTCCACGTGTCGACCGTGCTGGCGACGACGCGTCGCCTCACGCTCCAAGACCGGATCATCGATGTCTCGACGGGCGTCGCCGACGGCGTCCAGGCGATCATCGCCGACTCCGAATGCACCGTCTGGCGGCAAGACGACGTAGCGGGCAGTCCCGTCCTGCAGCGTGTCATCGACACCGCCCCGGTGCGGTCGTCCCCGGAGCGGTCCGCCCTCCACACGTTGGTCGTCCGGGCCATCGAACTCGGCGACGTGGCTCACGGCAGCATCGGCATCGAGCCCGGTGATGACTACGGCGCCGTCCGCCGAACAGCGGTGGCCGTGCCGATGGTATCCGAGAACACCGTCGTCGGCGGTGTGACGGTCGACGTGGCGGAGGGTCGTGTCTTCACCGCCGATGACCTGACCACCCTCCAGTTGTACGCCATGCACACGGCGGCCATCATCCGCGGGGGGGAACTGCTCACCCGGAACCGCGAGCTCTACCTCGCCGGCGTGCGCGCCCTGGCCTCCGCCGTCGATGCCAAGGATCCGTATACCCGGGGCCACTCCGAGCGGGTCAGCAAGCATTCGCGGCGCATCGCGATCGCCCTGGGCCTGGAGAAGGAGGACATCGAGCGGATCGAGCTAGCCGCCCTCTTGCACGACATCGGCAAGATCGGCGTCCCCGACGCGATCCTGCAGAAGCCGGGCAGCCTCGACGACGCCGAGCGCGCCGTGATGATGAGCCACTCGTCGCTCGGGGCCAACATCCTGCGGGATGCCCGAAGCGCCGAGCTCCAGCCACTCGTGCCGCTGATCCGCCACCATCACGAGTGGGCCAACGGGAGCGGGTATCCGGACCGGCTCCACGAGCACCAGATCCCGATCGGGGCGGCGATCATCGCCGTCGCCGACGCTTTCGACACGATGGCCACGGACCGCCCGTATCGGCAGCGGCGTCCCGAGGCCGAGGCGATCGTCGAGTTGATCCGCTGCAAGGGGACGCAGTTCCGGGCCGACATCGTGGACGTGTTCATCCGGCTCCTGCCCAAGGACACCAGCTACCTCGTCCCGAGCGTCGAGGCCCCGGCCCCCTCGGTCTGGGACGGCAGCCGGGTGATCCTACCGCCGGCCGGCATCTCTCCTCCGGGCCAACTGGGTGACACCCGAGCCTTGGCCCTCCTCGTCGAGCTGGCCGGGGTGACGGGCACGATCGCCGATCTCCCGACCCTGCTGAAAGAAATCACGTCGCTGATCCAACGCCACATGCAGTATGACGAGTTGATGTTGATGCTGACGGACCCGAAGGGCACCGACCTGGTCATGGCCTCGCATGCCTCCTCCCAGGGTTCGTCCTCGTTGGTCGGCTTTCGCGTCCCCGCCGGTGTCGGGATCTGCTCCGACGTGATCCGGACCGGCGAGCTCCGCAACGTCCCCGACGTGTCCAAGGACTCGATGTATTTCACCGACTGGGATGACTGGGGCGGGTCGGAGCTGGTGATCCCGCTGGCGGTGGAAGGCCGCCGGATCGGCGTGATCAACGTCGAGTCGGCCCGCCTGGCCGCCTTCACCGGCGCCGACGAGGCCGTCCTGACCGCGATCGCGGGGCAGGTCGCCGCCGCGATCCACGTCGCCCAGCTCCACGACGAGGCAAAGCGAGCCGCCTCGACCGATGGCCTGACGGGAGTCCTCAACCACCGGGCCTTCTACGAGGCGCTGGAGTGGGCGATCGAGACCCACGACGCCGTGACGGTCATCATCTTCGACGTCGAGGGCCTCAAGGCGGTCAATGACAGCGCGGGTCACCTCGCCGGGGATGCCCTCCTGCGGCTGGTCGCCCGCACGATCGCCGACAACGTCCGGGCCGGGGACAGTGTGGCCCGCTATGGCGGCGACGAGTTCGGGGTGGTCATGGCCAACACGACCGACGACGACGCGGCCTGGATCGCGGAACGGATCCGGGCGTTCCTGTCGGCGCGGCGGGACGCGGTCCTCGGAGCGACCGGGCCCTTGGCCAGCGTCCGCTACGGCATCGCCACCGGCTCTCGCCAGTCGTCCACCCCCTCCGAGCTCGTCGGCATCGCCGACGGCCGCCTGTATGCCATGCGGGACAGGCTCGGATCGGGAGAGCAGATGGCCACGACCGAGCGCCGCTCGCCGGCCCAGGCGCTGGATTATCCGTTCCTCGACCCCCGTAAGGTGGTCATCCAGTCCGGGCCGATCAGCCGAGGTTGAGCAACAACGCGGCCCCGGCGGTCCCCGTGACTGGCCAGGGCCGGACCGCCCGGGTCAGGGCGCCAAGGTGGCCGGGTCCCGCCAGCCACCGCTGCACCAGCCCCTCGGTCCGCAACCAGGGCAGGATCGCCCGGCTCGTCTCCCGGGCGTACCAGTGCAGGGGATCGTCGGAACCCGAGCCCCGAGCCGCCACGACGGCCCGACCCGCCGCCTCGCCACTGTCCAGGGCGAACGCGATCCCGGCCCCGGTCAACGGGCCGACGAACCCGGCGGCCTCACCGGCCACGACCGCCCCCGGGCCGGCCAGTCGTCGTCGCCGGGGACCGAGATCCAGGGGCCAGGTCCGAGCCCGCCCGGCCGGCGTTGCCCCGGCCAGCCAATGGGCCACCGGCGACGCCGGGTCGTGGACGAACCGGTCGTAGAGGTCGCGCAGGTGTTCCCCGCCGTCGTCGTCCCGGCCGACGAGGGTGCCGACCCCGACGTTGGCCCGCCCGCCCGGCAGGGGGAAGACCCATCCATAGCCCGGCAGGACCCAGTCGTCGAGGGTGAAGACGATCCGGTCCGCCGGGCTCGTCACCCCGTCGAAGTAGCCTCGTCGGGCGATCCCCCGGGGCGGCTCGGCGCCCGCCGTCGCCGCGTCCGGGTTGAGGTCCGCCGCGATCCGGCAGCCATACCCGCCGGCCAGCACCACCGCCCCGGCGAGGAACGCCACCGGCCCGTCGGGCCCGTGTCCCCTCACCTGGCGCCCTCCCGCCTCGCGATCCCACGGTCCCACGTCGCGGGCGTGCAGCTGCAGGGACGCCGCGCCCGACCTCGTGGCCGCCTCGACCAGGGCGGCGTCGAACACTTCCCGGGGGACGACCCTGCCGTCCATGGCGCGGATCAGGCGCCGCCCGAGCGGCCCGCCGGGGGCGAGGTCGAGGACGCCCTCATCCCCGGCGATCAGAGCCCCGGCGAGGGACGCGTAGGGCGCCAGGGCCTCCTCGGCGA
>JACCVE010000498.1 GCA_013698285.1 Chloroflexia bacterium
ACCCTGGCCTCGGCGGCCCGCCGGTCGAGGGCCAGGGGCGAGCCGCCCTCGTTGCCGAGGATCACATTCTCGGCCACGGTGAAGCGGGGGATCAGCATGAAGTGCTGGTGAACCATTCCCAGGCCGGCATCGACGGCGTCGCGCGGGCCATGGAAGCGGACGGGCCGGCCATCGAGGGAGACCTCGCCCGCGTCCGGCTGATACAAGCCGAACAAGATGTTCATCAGGGTCGATTTGCCGGCCCCGTTTTCCCCCAGCAGGGCATGGACCTCGCCGGGGGCGACGACGAGGTCGACTCCGTCATTGGCGACCACCCGGGGAAACAGCTTGACGATGCCGCGCATCGCCACCGCCGGGGCGACGCCATGGTCGTCCCCGAGCATGGCGAGACCGTCTCGTGCGGGGTTCGGCACCATGTCGGCCTATCCTCGGAATGGTGGCAACGGAGCATTCATCCCGCCGGATGCGACGGGCGTGGGTGTCATGACGCGGTGAAGTGTACGACCAACCTGGCGGGATGCCAAAAAGCGCGCGGTCGCGAGCGACGGGCGTGGGTCATCATCCGTCACGTCGTGACGGACACGGCCATCGACGAACCGATGAGAACCGCGACAACCCAGGGCCGCGGCGCTTGGGCGCCCACCGGGCATCGTCTCGCCGGCGCGCCCGGGGGTCGCGGAAAACGATCTCTCGTGATTCACGAGAGATGGAATCCCCCTCAAACCGAAGACATGAAGGACGCGGCCATGGACCCATCCCCGGTGTCCCAGCGTTCCACTCGCATCCGCTCGGTGACGCCCTATCCGCTCCTCGACGCGTACTACTCCCATTCTGAGTACACCCGGCGACGCGACGAACCCGCGATCATCGATTTCGCCTTCGGGAACCCACACGAGATGCCTCGGCCATCCTATCTCGACACGCTGCGCGAGGTCCTGCCGCCCCACGATAAAGATTGGTTCGCCGACACATAATACTTGCCCAGTGCCCAGGACGTTGCCGCCGCGGGGCTGCGACGATTGCTCGCTGTTCCCTTCGAGCCCGAGGACGTGCTGCTGACCACGGGTGGGTTCTCCGCGATCTCGGTGGCGATGAAGTCCGTTGCCGATCTGGGCGACGAGGTCATCGACAGCTTGCCACCCTGGTTCATGTACGAGGGGCTGGCCGTCGAGGCCGGCCTGGTCCCGGTCGAGGTGCGAATCGTCCCCGAGTCGTTCGACCTCGACGTGGGCGCCATCGCCGCCATCACCCCACGGACCCGGATCGTGAGCGTGAACACCCCGAACAACCCGACCCGGAAGATCTTCCCCCCGCCACACTGAGGCGATTGGCGTCGGTGTTGGAGGAGGCGTCGGGTCGGAATGGCCGCCGAATCTCTCTCATCTCAGACGAGCCCCACAATCGGATCGTGTTCGACGGGGCACGTTTCCAGAGCCCGGTGGAGGTCTATCCGTTACACCTTGCTGGCCTCCTCCTACGGGAAAACCCACCCGGCCCCGGCCAGCGGATCAGCTCTATCGCCTCGTCACCTTCCATGCCGGGGCGAGAGGCCATGCGTCAGGCGGTCAAGGACATGACGCTCAGCGTCGGTTGGGCCTTTCCCAACGCGGTGATGCAGTATGCCCTGCCTCGCCCGGAGCAGTTCTCGATCGACATCGGGCACCTGCAGCGGAAGCGCGATCTCCTGGTGGCCGCATTGCGCGACATGGGCTATGAGGTCCAGTGACCAGAGGGCACGTTCTACCCGTGGATGCCGTCCCCGATCCCGGACGATCTCGCATTCGCCGACCAGTTGGCCAGGCAGGACATCTTCGTGCTGCCTGGCCACATGTTCGCGACCCCGGGCTCCTTCCGCATCTCGCTGACGGCCAACGACGACATGATCGAACGCAGGCTGCTAGCGTTCGCGGCGGCCATCGGGCAGGTCGCCGTCGCCTGAGACCCCGGAGCGCCGTCCGTCTCGCGGACGCTGTCGAAACGCCGGGCACGGGGAGCACCGCGCGGACACCGCGTCGCCCCCGTCCACGAACATGCTGCGGGGCACCGCCCGCCGTGTCAGGGGAGCGGCGACGCACGCTGATGAGGGGGTCACCGGGGTACACGGCGAGTTCGGTCTCCGATCGACGTTGTCCCGAAACGTTGGTGATACCGAATCTGGTTGACGGGTCGAACACCGGATCTCCGGGGTCCATCGAGACGACGCGAGGTCGCGGCCCGGGACGACACGATGTCCTCCCTTGCCCGGCAGCGGTCGATCAGCACCGGTGCGACCGGATTCCGCATGAGTGCCTGTTCGATCTCCTAGACCTTCGCGCGCACGAGCAGCCCCTCCTCGTGGCCGATGATCTCCCGGCTCACGTCGGATGCGTGACGGCGGTCCACACGGTTCCCGTTACGGCGCCGTTACATACCCGAAGAATCGTCCGAAGGCCTCGGTTCGGTAGGCATAGCGGAGCACAAGGGCCCAG
>JACCVE010000508.1 GCA_013698285.1 Chloroflexia bacterium
CTGGGCCAGCGCCCGTGCATTGCCGGCGGCGGCGAACAGGGGGATCAGCAGCATCAGCGCCGCGACGAATGAGAACCATCTGGGGGATTGCCGGTGGGATTGGGACATAAACAGTGTCTCCTCACGAAGCTAGTGGTCAACCATGACCATTCGACCATCGACCGGAACAGACCTGTCGCTGATGCGGGCCCCCCGACGGGCTCCCGTGGACAGGTGACGACCGTGCCGCGACACCTCCTCGTTCCCGTCCCCGCCATCCGGGCCACGGGTGCTCGTCCCGCTCGCTCCGCCGTCGCGGTCGCGGGCGGACAGAATACTCGACTTCTTAACTCTTGGGAGCGGTACCACGACAAACTCCACATGCCCGTTGGCCGGCACCGGGGACCGGCCGGGCTCACCTGGCGGGCGCGGCCAGCTTGCCCAGGATTCCCGTAGAATAGAGAGGTACTCAAAAACTCGTCGCCGTGCCTGCGAAACGGGCGCGGAGGCACGACTGCTCCCATCCCGCACGGTCCGTCACCACCGGCTCAGGCCTGGGACCCGACCAGCGACGGGGGGCACACGGGAGGATTGCCATGGCCACCACCTCATCAACCCCGCTCGACCCGTTTGGAGCCCGCGCTACACTGACCACCGGACAGGGCACCACGGTCGCCTACTACCGCCTCGGCGTCCTCGCCGACATGGGCCTGACCGACCTCGACCGGCTCCCCTTCACCGTCCGAGTCCTGCTCGAGAACGTGCTGCGCAACGCTGGCGGCGAGTTCGTCACCCGCGAGCACGTCGAGGCCCTCGCGGGCTGGCGGCCCCGCCGCCTCGCGGGCACGGCGGTCACGGTCGACGCGGTCACCGAGGTCGGCGGCAACGCCGCCACCGGCGCCGGGTCGGCCGCCGCCGACGACGACATGGAAGTGCCGTTCCTGCCGGCCCGGGTCCTGCTGCAAGACTTCACCGGCGTCCCCTGCGTGGTCGACCTGGCGGCGATGCGCTCGGCGATGGAGCGGCTCGGCGGCGACGTGACCCGGATCAACCCGCTCGTCCCGGTCGACCTCGTCATCGACCACTCGGTCCAGGTCGACGCGTTCGGAACCACCTTCGCCATCGCCCGCAACAAGGACCTCGAATACCAGCGCAACGGTGAGCGGTACGCCCTCCTGCGGTGGGGCCAGCAGTCGTTCCAGAACTTCCGGGCCGTCCCTCCCGGCACCGGCATCGTCCACCAGGTCAACCTCGAGTACCTGGCCAGCGTGGTCGCGTCCCGGCAGAGCGGCAACGACACCGTCGCCTTCCCGGACACCCTGGTCGGCACCGACTCCCATACCACGATGGTCAACGGGCTCGGCGTCCTCGGCTGGGGCGTCGGCGGCATCGAGGCCGAGGCGGTGATGCTGGGCCAGCCCCTCTACCAGCTGGCCCCCGAGGTGGTGGGCGTCAAGCTCTCCGGCGGCCTGCGGGAGGGCGCCACGGCCACCGACCTGGTCCTGACGATCACCGAGATGCTCCGGGCCCACGGCGTCGTTGGCCGGTTCGTCGAGTTCTTCGGCCGGGGCCTCTCCAGCCTGACCCTCGCCGACCGGGCCACCATCTCGAACATGTCCCCGGAGTACGGTGCCACGGCGGCCCTCTTCCCGGTCGACGAGGAGACCCTCCGCTACCTCCGCCTGACCGCTCGCGCCGATGACCAGGTCGATCTGGTCGAGAAATATTGCCGCGCCCAGTCCCTGTTCCGGACCGACGAGACCCCCGACCCGGAGTACGACGAGACGCTGGCCCTCGAGCTCGACGATGTCCGGCCCAGCGTCGCCGGGCCGCGCCGGCCGCAGGACCGGGTCGATCTCGGCCAGGTCCGTCAGACCTTCCGCCAAGCCTTCAAGCCCCAGTTCGGGGAGGAGCGAGAGGGCGGCATCGCCGTCGCGACCGAGGTCGCCCGCTACGATTGGGAAGCGGGCACGGTCAACGAGGAGGAGCAGTCCTCCACCGCCACGGTCGGCATCGATCCCCGGGCCGGTGAGGTGGCGGTGCGCCTCGATGGCATCGAGACCACGATGCACCACGGCTCGGTAGCGATCGCCGCGATCACCTCCTGCACCAACACCTCTAACCCATCCGTGATGCTCGGGGCGGGCCTGCTGGCCAAGGCCGCCGTCGAGCGGGGCCTGAAGGTACCCGCCTTCGTCAAGACCAGCATGGCGCCGGGTTCCCAGGTGGTCACCCGCTACCTGGAGCGCTCCGACCTCCTCCCCTACCTGGAAGCGCTGGGCTTCCACGTCATCGGCTACGGCTGCACCACCTGCATCGGCAACAGCGGGCCGTTGCCGGCCGCGGTGGCCGAGGCGGTGGACGCCAACGAACTCGTCGTCGCGGCCGTCCTCTCGGGCAACCGCAACTTCGAGGGCCGCATCCATCCCCAGGTCCGGGCCAGCTTCCTGGCCTCCCCTCCCCTCGTCGTCGCCTATGCCCTGGCCGGCAGCGTCGATATCGACCTGGAGACGGACCCGATCGGGCACGACCCGAACGGGGACGCCGTCTACCTCCGCGACATCTGGCCGACGCGGGAGGACATCGCGGCGGCGACCGAGCGCTCCCTCGACAGCGACATCTTCCGGCAGGAGTACAAGACCGTCTTCGCCGGGGACGAGCATTGGCAAGGACTCCCCGTCCCCGACGGCAATCTCTACGAGTGGGACGCGGCCAGCACCTACGTCCAGGAGCCGCCGTTCTTCGCGGACTTCTCGGACCAAGCCCCGGCGGACGTCGTCGCCGGCGTGACCGGCGCGCGTGTCCTCGCCTTGTTGGGCGACTCGGTGACCACCGACCACATCTCCCCGGCGGGGTCGATCGCCCGGACCAGCCCGGCCGGAGCCTACCTGATCGAACAGGGGGTCAAGCAGCACGAGTTCAACTCGTATGGGTCGCGGCGCGGCAACCACGAGGTGATGATCCGGGGCACCTTCGCCAACATCCGCCTCCGAAACGCCCTGGCCGGTGGCAAGGAGGGGAACGTCACCGTCCACCTCCCCAGCGGCGACGAGATGTCGATCTACGACGCGGCGATGCGCTATGTCTCCGAGGGCACCCCACTGATGGTGATCGCCGGTAAGGAATACGGCAGCGGCTCCTCGCGGGACTGGGCGGCCAAGGGAACACTGCTGCTCGGGGTGAAGGCGGTTCTGGCCGAGAGTTTCGAGCGCATCCACCGCAGCAACCTGGTCGGAATGGGAGTCCTACCGCTCCAGTTCCTGCCGGGCGAGTCGGCGGCGAGCCACGGCCTGACCGGGCGGGAGACCCTCGACATCACCGGTCTGACCGGCACGCTGGCGCCCCGCGCCCGATTCTCCATCACGGCGACTGGCGACGACGGGACGACCAGGACGTTTGAGGTCATCGCCCGGATCGACAGCCCGGTGGAGGTTCGGTACTATCAAAATGGTGGCATCCTCCCAACGGTCCTGCGTCGTCTGACGGAGACCGGGAGCGACGCCGCTCTCTCAACGTGACCAGCTTACCTTCTGGGAGCTGTCGCTCGCGGCCGCTTGGCCTCGCGGTACGGTGAACATGACACGGATGACGGCAACGTCCCCGGCGTTGGCCAGCGTCGCGGCCCCGACGCGGGACGTGGCGGGGGACCTCGTCCCGGTCCCGGGCCGGCGGCCCGATGACGAACGGCCCGGCGCCGGGATCGACGGCCGGGCGGTCCTGGACACCGCGACTGACGCCTTCGTCGGGTTCGCGGCCGACGGGGAGATCGTCTACGCCAACCCGGCCGCCGAACGGCTCTTCGGCTGGTCCACGGAGGACCTGATCGGGCGGCCGGTCACCGGCCTGGTCTCCCCGCGCGCGGGGGCCGGCCACCGGCGCGGCTCGTCGGCCCTCCTGGTCCGGCAACTCCCCCGCCTGGTCGGCCGGACATTCCAGATCACCGGGACGAGGCGCGACGGGTCCGACATCGACCTGGAGGTCAGCCTCAGCGCCTTCGTCGCCCACGATCGCAGGATCCTCATCGCCACGATCCGCCCCGCCCAGGAGCGGATCGAGATCGAGCGCCACCTGGATGTCACCCGCTGGCTCCGCTCGGTCAACCACGCCGCCACCCGGTTGGCCGCACTCACGGACCGGTCGGCGGTCCTCGACTACACGGTCGCCACGATGCAGCGCACCTTCGGTATGACCCTCACCGAGACGTGGGTGGACGACCTTGTTCCGGGGACATTGACCCCCCGGGTCAGCCGGGGACCATTGCCCCGGGCGCGTCCGGCGCGAATTCCCATCGACGATCCCGAGCATGCCATCGCCCGTGTGGCCCGATCACACCGGTCCGAAGTGGTGCAGGGACACGGCTTGGCGACACTCGCCGATCGTCGCTGGGTCGAACGCGAGCGCATCAAGGCGGCCGTGCTGCTGCCATTGGTCATCGGAGATCAATCCTTCGGCGTCTTGACCGGGTACGCTCACCGGCCACTGCCCGGGGAACAGGTCGAGACCCTGACCCACTTCGCCGCCCTAGTGGCGGCGGCCATCAACGACATCCACCGGCTCGACCGGGAACGCGAGGCGCGGGCACTGGCGGAGCGGGCCCAGCGCCAGGCGACGTTCCTGGTCGATGCCAGCGCATCGCTCGCCACCAGCCTCGATACCACGACGACCATGCGACTGCTGGCGGACTTGGTGGTCCCGCGGCTCGCCGACTGGATCGTCTTCGACCTCGTCGAGCCGGGAACGTCCGGCACGCTCGAGCGGGCGTTCGTCCGAGCTGCCGACCCCGCCCAAACCGAGAACGCGCACCGCCTCCTCACCGGCTACTCCCTAGACCTCACGTCACTCGATCATCCGGTCGTGGCCGCCGTCACCACCGGCACCACGCGGTCAGGCAACCAGGTCCTGGCCGAGACCCTGACGACCATCGCCCGGGACTCTGAACACGCTCGCATCATGGGAGAGATCGGCGCGCGGGCGTTCGTCTCGGCTGCCCTCGTCTCGCGCGGCAGGACGCTCGGTGCCTTGACGGTCCTCCGGTGCCGGTCCGGGCACGATACGGACTTCACCCCCGACGACGTGTTGCTCATCGAATCGCTGGCCCAACGGGCCGCCATCGCGATCGACAATGCCGCGCTCTTCCGGGCGGAGGGTGATGCCCGTGGAGCGGCCGAGCGTTCCGCGGAGAGGGTCGGGCGCCTCTACGCGGTCTCGGCCGCCCTCAGCCGCGCACTGACGCCCGGGGAAGTGGGCAAGGTGGTCGTCGGGGAGGGGATCGTCGCGCTGGCGGCCGACGACGGCGCGGTCGCCCTCGTCTCGGCGGACGGGGCGACCCTGCGGATCTTCGAGGCGGGGGCCGATGCCGGCCAGCCCGAACAGTCGTGGCGGACGTTCCCGATCGGTGCCGACAGCCCGGTCGCCGACGCCGTGCGGACCGGCAAGGCGACCTGGCTCGAGTCTCCCGAGGCCTGGGAGGCCCGGTATCCGTTCGTCGCGTCGTCGCCGCCGGCCCGATACCGGGCCCGGGCGGTGGTCCCCCTCCAGGTGGAGTCCCGCCGGATCGGGGCGATCTCGTTCAGTTTCTTGCGAGAGCGCCCCTTCTCGTCAGAGGAACGGGAGTTCGCCCACACGTTGGCCCGGCAGTGTGCCCTGGCGCTCGAACGGGCCCGCCTGTACGCGGTCGAGCAACGGGCCCGGGCCGGGGCCGAAGCGGGAGAGCGGGCGACGCGCTTCTTGGCGTCCGCGAGCGCGACGCTCAACACCTCCCTCGATCCGGCCAAGACCCTCCGCCTCGTCAGCGACGTCGCCGTCCCGACCCTCGCCGACTTCGCCGCGGTCGTGGTCCCGGATGGTAGCCAGGATGGGTACGGCCTCGTCGCCTGTTCGGGTGACGCCCCAGATCCCGGTTCCGTCACCGGCGCCGACCGGGGCGACCCGGCGGCCATGACCCGGCTGCTGGCCATCTTGGATGCGGTGGAGGTGCTCTCCACGGGGCAAGCCCGGATCGTCACCCGGGAAGTCGACATGGGTGGGCGGGAGCCCGGGATCGGGGCCGTGAGCGATGGGGGAGTCCCCATCGAGGTGCGCCCTGTCCTGGGTTCCCTCGGGGTCTCGGCGGCCATGGTCATCCCGGTGGTCCTCCGAGGGACCCCGGTCGCGGCACTGGTCCTCGCCGCCACGGGTAATCGCCGCCCGTTCGGCCAGGCAGACGCGCGGTTGGCCGCCGAGCTGGCCCTGCGGGCCGCGCTGGCCTACGAGAACGCCCGCCTGTTCGAGGAGCAGGTCCGTGCCAGGGAGCACATCCATACCCTGGCCTCCGAGCGGAGCCTGGTCCTCGGTCAGACCGCCGACGGCGTGCTCAGCACCGACGCCGCGGGCAAGATCCAGTTCATCAACGAGGCCGCCCACCGCCTCCACGGCGGGGTCGAGTTCGACATGGACATCGACGCCTACGCCCGCACCTACGACATCCGGACCGCCCTCGGCGAACCCGTCCTCGAGCGCGACTACGCGCTGTCAGCGGCCCTGCGGGACCGGGTCACCACCGCGCAGGCCGAGTGGCGGCTGACCCGGACCGATGGGACCGAGGTGATCGCCCTCGTCAGCGCCGCTCCCCTGATCGGCGAGCAGGACCAGACCCTGGGCGCCGTCCTGACCCTCCACGACGTGACGACCCTGCACCAGGTCGAGCGGCAGAAGGACCAGTTCATCATCAGCGTCACCCACGACCTCAAGACGCCCCTGACCAGCATCAAGGGGTGGTCCCAGTTGCTCCAGCTCCGGGCCGCCCGGGTCCCGGTCCAGAACCGGGACATGTCGGCGATCGAGGCGATCGCGACCCAGGCCGAGACGATGGAGCGCCAGCTCAATCACCTGCTGGACGCGCTCCGCCTCCAGTCGGGCGACTTCCTCTCCCCCTCCTGGCAACGGGTCGACCTGCACGACATCGCGGCCCAGACGGTCCACCTGCACCGGGGGACGAACACCGGGCACGCGTTCCGCCTCGACAGTTCCGGCCCCCACACCGTGGTCGGCGACTGGGATCCGGATCACCTGCGGCGCATCCTCGACAACCTGGTCAGCAACGCCATCAAATACAGCCCGGACGGCGGGCCGATCACCATCTCCCTTCACCGAGACGAGCGGAGGGCCTACATCGCGGTCCGCGACGGGGGGATCGGGATCCCGGCCGCATCGCTGGACCGTATCTTCGGCCAGTTCTACCGTGCCCCGAACGCCTTCGCGCCCCGCGCCGACGGCCCGATCGAGGGGTTGGGCCTCGGTCTCTTCAGTGCCCAGCAGATCGCCGCCCGGTACGGGGGTACGATCCAGGTCGAGAGCCACGAGGGTGCCGGCAGTACCTTCGCCGTCTGCCTGCCCCTCAGTGCCGGGGACCAGGCGAACGTCGCCACGCCCTAGCCCGGCCCCGGCCGCCGGGGCCGTGTGGCAGACGCGTCCCGGGTGCCTACAGCTCGTGGGCCAGGATGATGATGCCGCTGGGGATCGTCAGCACGACCGTGCCGACCAGGGCCATCCAGAAGAGCTGTCGCTCTCGCCGGGTGCCCATCTCCCAGAAGTCGATCAGCAGGATCCGAATCCCGTTCAGGGAGTGGTAGATCACCGCCCCGACGAGGGCGATCTCCATCGGCAGCAAGAACGGGTTGCCGTAGAACTTGACCGACTCATCGTAGATCTCGGCCCCCAGGCCGATCAACATGATGTCGACGATGTGCACTAGCAGGAAGAAGACCGTGCCGATGCCGGTCGCCCGGTGCATCACCCAGGCATACTGGCCAACGTCGCCGTTATAGATCGGCACCACCCCCGACCGGAGGCTGCGGGCGACGTAGACCAGGAGGGCGGCGATCCCGACGTAGGTGCCGACGGCGAAGACGAACAGCGAGTACCCCAGCACGTCGGCGATCCAGAGTTCTCCGGCCCATGGCCCGGAGTTCGCGGCGGCGGCGGCGGCATCGAAGGTGAAGATGGTGATCGTGCCCAACCCGGTCCAGAGGACCCCGACGATGACCACCGCCGACATCGCCACCAGCCGCCAGAGCGGCCGGCGGAGGAAGTCGGTGATGGAGTAGCGCATCCCGACCATCCCGTGCCAGAGGGCAGCCAGCAGCAGGACCCAGTCGAACGACCGCCAGACCGGGTTCGCCCACCGCCCGGCGACGAAGGCGAACGTCGTCTCGGACGGGACATTGAGGTAGTGGGTGATGAACAGGTGCCCGAGGGCGAAGCCGACCAGGGCGATGCCGGAGATCCGCATGAAATACCAGGCCAAACGATCCGCCCCGGGCAAGATTACCCCCGCCGCCAACCGCCCCCGGTCTGTCCCGATCGCCGCCATCCGCCCCATCCCCCCACTCGCGAGCCCCAGGCACCCACGATCTCTTGCGTCACCAGAAACGGTCGCCGGCCACGCGCCAGCTAGGTCCGCCGTCTCTCTCATTGTACGACCGTTCAGCACATTCCCCCGTGCCCCTCGCGACGCCGAAGCGGCACCCCTTCCGTTCGCCCCGCCCCAGTGGCGGTGCGACGGTGCAGCGGTGCCAGGTAAACTCCTGGCCGGTTGACGCTCCCCGCGAGGAGGCGAGACATGCCGGAAAAGTTCGGCCGGGTGATCCCATTCTACGGGGCGACGGACGGGGCGCTGTTCGAGATCGAGCGGCGGACGATGGACCGGGACGGCCACGTCCTGGCGGCCATCGACGCCCTGTTGCCGGGCGGGGTCGTCCTCGATACCGGGGCGGGGGACGGATTCACGGCCGAACGCTTGACGCGCTCAGACCGGCGGGTCCTCGCCATCGAACCGGCCGCCGGGATGATCGACCGGCGCCGCCCCCTGCCCTGGGTCCGGGCCGTCGTTCAGTCCCTCCCGTTCCGCGACCACTCCCTCGACGCCGCCTACGCGACCTGGGCCTATTTCTTCCCCGACATCGGCTACGGAGAGCCGGGCCTGGCCGAATGGCACCGCGTCGTCCGCCCCGGCTGCCCGCTGATCGTCGCCGACAACGCCGGGGACGACGCCTTCAGCGCCCTCGACGCTGAGCCGGTCGAGACGGGGGAGACCCGGGCCTGGTGGACCAGCCAAGGGTTCCGGCAGGAGATCATCGAGACCGCCTTCCGTTTCGACTCGGTGACCGAGGCTCGACGGTTGCTGGGCTTCTACTTCGGCGACCGGGGCCGGGAGTGGACCGCCCCGACCATCTCCTACCGGGTCGCGCTCTACGTCGGCGTGGCTGGCGAGGACGGGTGTCATCTTCAGAGCTAATTGTCGATGTCTTTGATCGCTATTTGTCGCCCCTCGGTCCGGTCGAGGTAGCGGTAGAGGGTGGCTCGGGCGATCCCCAGCGTGCGGCAGATCGTGGCGACATCGTGGCACCCGTCGTCGTAGAGCGCCTAGGCCAGGGGGATCTTCTTCGGGTCGCCCAAGGCCTTCGGCCGCCCGCCCGTGCGTCCCCGCGCCCGCGCCGCGGCCAACCCAGCGAGGGTACGCTCCCGGATCAGGTCGCGCTCGAACTCGGTCAGGGCGCCGAAGACGTGGAGGACGAGCTTGCCGCCCGAGGTCGTCGTGTCGATCTGCTCGGTGAGCGACTTGAAGCCGATCCCGCGCTCGGCCAGCTGGGCGATGGTTTCGATCAGGTGCTGCAGCGAACGACCCAAGCGGTCCAGCCGCCAGACGACGAGGGTGTCGCCCGGCCGGAGGTAGGCCAGGACCTCCTGCAAGACGAGGCACTCGGTCTTGGCGCCGCTGGCCGTCTCGGTGAAGACCTTGCCGCAGCCGGCCTTTTGCAAGGCGTCGAGCTGGAGGTCGAGGGTCTGTTCCCCGGTCGAGACCCGCGCGTATCCAGCATCCATGCTCCTGTCGTCTCAAAACTTCGTCGAAGATGCAAGTAGCTACACGGAGATATCGACACGGATTCTGCGACAATTGCTACTGCGTAAACTTGCGTCACGACCGGTCGTCGGCCGACCGTCTCAAATACGCTCCAGCCTGTTGAACAACCCTCTGGGCACCGTCATCCAGGCTATCCGCGTAGCTGGGAGCATGGTCAAACTCACCAAACTATGAGCAAAGCTAGGTACCTGGAATCATCACTGAGCGTTCGTCGGGAACGGCGTCGCCTTTTTCAACAGGCTGGGCCGTTTCCGAGACGGGCGACCGTTGGCATCGCAGTGCTTGCC